>JADFYA010000090.1 GCA_015233285.1 Deltaproteobacteria bacterium
GTGGGGCTAAGTGCACATTAGGTAGGTCCACCGTCCTAATACCCCGGAGGGGTTACCAAATATAGCCCAGGGTCAGCGAAGCGCCACCCTGGGTTTATGGTTCCAATTCACTCAGCATCCTCAACAGCATTGGGTCTGACGGGGGCTATTTCTTGGCTTGTTGAATCGCCCGGTACACTCGCTCCGGGGTCAGGGGAAGCTCATGGATCCAGACACCTGTGGCATCATAGACCGCGTTCAAAATAGCCGGGATGGTCGGCATAATGGCGCCTTCACCCACTTCTTTCGCCCCAAACGGCCCATTGGGTTCATTGCTTTCCACAATAATCGTTTTTACGTTGGGCATGTCCAAAGCCGTAGGGATCTTATACTCGCCTAAATTGGCGTTCAGTATCTTCCCTTTACTGTCGAACTTGACTTCTTCGAACAATGCCTCGCCCATACCCATGGACAATGAACCCTCCATCTGGCCTTCAACGGAGGTGATGTTAACCGCCAGGCCGCAATCATGAGCGTCGGTCATCCGGTCGATGGTGACTTTGCCTGTATCCATATCCACGGTCACTTCCACCACCTGGGCGGAGCATCCATAGGCCGGTGAAGTCCCCACGGCCGCGCCCTTGTGTTTCCCACCTAATTGGCCCGGTTTATACTTGCCTGTGCCCACGATCGTGCCCTTGGCCAGAAAAGCCATGCGGGCCGCTTCCTTAAAAGTCAAGTCGCCGCTGGGTGGGTCGGTCCAACCCCGATGTTCCTGGATATAACGAGTTCGGACCCGGCTGAAGTCCACGTTTCCATTCTTGAACACAACCAAACCGTTCTTGAAATCAATGTCTTCAGGTGAAATCGACAGATCCTGAGCCAGCACTTCAATGACCTGCCGTTTGACATCTTCGGCCGCCTTCTTGGTGGCATGGCCGGTCATTAAGGTCTGACGGCTGGAATAGGCGCCCAGGTCAACAGCCAAATCCGTGTCGCCGGAACTTACCCTAATGTCGGAGTATTTGACGCCCAGGGCTTCAGCCGCAATCATGGCCATGGTGGTGTCTGAGCCTTGTCCGATTTCAGCCGATCCGGTCAACACCTGGGCCGTGCCTCCGTCCTCGGCCAATTTAATGACCACGGTGGAATGGAACGTATCGGAGCGGTAAATCGGGTATCCGGCCCCGGAAACAAAGAATCCGCAAGCGATCCCGACTCCCTTGCCCTTGGGCATTTTGTCTCTCTTGGCATTCCAATCGGAGCCGTCCCGCACGGCCTCAATACATTCTTTCATCCCCAGGCTGCTCATGTCCAAGACATTGCAGGTGACATCACCGGTGGACATGATATTTCTGAGACGCAGCTCCAACGGATCAATGCCCAGTTCAACGGCGATCATATCTAATTGTTGTTCCCAGGCCGCTCTGGCTGCGACGCCACCGTGGCCGCGCTGGGCCCCACAAGCCGGCCGATTGGTAAAGATACGATAGCCGTCATATTTCATGTTAGGCAGCTTATAGGGGCCGCCCAGTAAGGAACCGGAATAATAGACCGTGGCGATGCCGAAGCTGGTATACGCCCCGCCTTCGAGGTGGCATTCATTCGTCATAGCCATTAAGGTGCCGTCTTTTTTTACCCCGGTGGTGATGGTGTGGATGAATTGATGTCTGGCCCGGGAATGTAAGAAGACCTGTTCGCGGGAATAATTCATTTTAACCGGTTTTCCTGTGACCTTAGATAAGAGGCAGGCGCTCATCTCCAGCGGAGTGGCTTCGCATTTGGGTCCAAATCCACCGCCGACATAAGGCTTCACGACCCTGATCTTGCCCACCGGGATGCCCAAAACCATGGCCACGGTTCGCATAACATAATGGGGCACCTGGGTTGACGTGTGCAGGGTCAATTGACCAAACAGATCAAATTCGGCCAGGCAGCCGTGTGGTTCGAGAAAGGCGGCATCCTGACGTTTGTTGACGAATGTGGTGGTCTTAATCAGATCGGACTGTTTAAACCCGGCTTCAACATTACCGAATTCCTGATGAACTTCCGCACTGATATTGCGGGGATAGTCGGCATGAAGCAGTGGCGCTCCCTCAGCCATGGCTTCTTCAACGGTGAAGACGGCGGGGAGTTCCTCGTAATCGACCTGGATTAGAGACAGGGCCTCCATCGCCGTTTCCAGATCAACGGCCGCGACGGCGGCTAACTCATCTCCCACATAGCGGACCTTGTCATGGCAATATAGTGTTTCATCATAACGGGCCGGGCTGACGCCATACTTGATCAGGCCGGCTTCCCTGGCTGTAACCACTGCCTTGACCCCGGGAAGACTCCTGGCCCTGGAAGTATCAATATTGAGAATCCGGGCGTGGGCCAGAGGGCTTTGCAAGATAGCGCCGTAAAGCATGCCGGGCATGGACATGTCGTCTATATACTTAGCCCGTCCTGTGGCTTTGCCGGGAGCATCCAATCTTGGCGCCCGGCTATTAATGACGTTATATTCACTCATGCGGTATCTCCAATCTGAGTCTTCATCTGGCCATTTTTTCACTGCAATCATGAATGGCTTCCACAATCTTCTGATATCCGGTGCATCGGCATAGATTTCCAGAGATGGCCGTTCTGATTTCAGCTTCGTTGGGTTTTGGGTTTCGCTCCAACAGGCTCTGGGCAGAAAGAACCATCCCCGGAGTGCAGAACCCGCACTGAACCGCCCCTTTCTCCACAAAAGAGGCTTGCAGCGGATGTAAACCGGTATCCGCCTCGACCCCTTCAATCGTCCGGATAACCCGGCCATCGGCCTGAACGGCCAGGACCAGGCAGGAATTAACGGGCTTCCCATCCATGATCACCGTACATGAACCGCAATCCCCCACTTCGCAGCCTTTTTTTGTCCCGGTAAGGTCCAAGGTGTAGCGCAATACGTCCACCAGGGTCTGATTCGGTTCGACGGCTAGTTCATATTCTTTATCATTTACGCGAAGTTTGATCAGTCTTTTCATTTTGCGCCTCTTCAATTTAAACATTAGATTGACTCGAGGTGACCCACGCTTTATCAGCCTCTGGTCAGGGCCTATCAAGAAGACCTCGGCCCGGATGTCCCATGCCGTTATGTCTGCCCCTACCGGATCAATTCAGGTTGCTTCCGGCGGCAGTAACGGCTTCGATCAAGGCGCGGCGTGTCAGGACATCAACCATAGCCCGCCTGTATTCAGCCGAACCTCTATAATCATCAATGGGTTTGCTGTCTAAGGCCGCGGCCTCCCCGGCTTTGGCCAGAAGCGCCTCGGACGGCTTCTCTCCAATCAAAGCTTTTTCAGCAGAGGGCGCCCGCAAAGGAACAGGACCAACCGCGCCCAAGACAATTCGGGCCGTCTTGATCACTCCGCCGGGGCCGTCAAGGGAAACGAAAGCCGCGACATTGACCAGGGATATCTCTAATGTTTGCCGGGTCCCGAGCTTGATATAGCCCGCCCCGGAAAAAGGCGGCAGTTTATCCAAGACTATTTCAATTAGAATTTCTTCCGGGGCGATGAGTGTCCGGCCCGGTCCTTTAAAAAAATCGTCCAGAGATACCACCCGCTCACCCGAACTGCTTTTCAGCACCACCCTGGCCCCATAGGCCATAAGAGGCGGCGGGAAGTCGGCTGCAGGTCTGGCCGAGACCAGGTTGCCGGCAATGGTCGCCAGATTTCGAATCAGAGGTGAACCCAAACAAGAGGCCCCTCGGCTCAACGCACTATAATTATTCTTAATTTCTTCCGTTTCAGCTACTTCGGCGGCCGTTAAACCAGCTCCAATTTTCAATAGTCCATTAGAACTGTCTATTTTTTTCAATTCCTTGATCCGACCCAAAGAGACCAAACAGGCTGGAGATAAAATCTTCTTTTTCATATTCACGATCAGGTCGGTACCGCCCGCCAGGGCCTTGGCCTTCAGGCCCAAGTCTCCCATAACCTGACAGGCCTCACCCAGGGTAGCAGGTTCATGATAATCGAATTTGGGTAAAAGCATTTTTCTCTCTCCTGGTAACTTATGTTTGTTAGTTGCCGGTCATGGGTTGCCCATTTCAGGTTTGAGGTTCCTAAAACTTTGAATGGCGTATTTGGGCGCGTAGAGCTTGTATAATCAGCGGCAACCGGGTTTGGAGAAGATGAGAGGGCGGCCCATTAAAAGCCATAGGCAAAAGTCGTGGTCCGCAGGTTATTGACCACACCGGTCACGCCTGGGTAAGCCAAGGCGACCTCTTCCGCCGCCCGAGTGTCGTCTCCCGAAGGCAGCTCCCCGGTAAGGAGCATGAGGCCGTTTAATTCACCCTTGACCTCAATCGCTCGACCAGGGAATTCGGTCCTGATCTTGGCCTCCACCCTTTTCCCCAGAGCTAACGCCATTAAAATGTTGGTTGCTTCCTCTACAGGCTGCAGCCGCCTTACTTCCTCCACCGCAGATTTGATGATGGCCACCCCGGCCGCCACATCCATCCGATAGGTATTTAAAAACATATCATAAAGTTCAAAGTCCATAGGGTCGTGATCAAATACCTGCCGAATCAGAGCCCGGCGGCGGTGATCATATTTTTTGACGAAATCCCGCGCCGTCTCGACATTCATATCCTTGGCCCGGCTGATCCGCTCCACCCGGCACTCCATGGGCGCCACCACCCTCACCCGATAGACTTGATGGATATCCTTTAGGACAATCTGGGCGCCGCGACCGAGGATGACAACCTGACGCTCGCCGGCCAGTTCGTAAACCAGGGCCTGATAAAGACTTAAGTAAACAGGGGTGCTGAAAAACAAACGCTCAAAAAAACCGGGGCCCTGTTCCTTCTCAAATCTTTCCAACTTTTCAGTAAATTCCGGGTCATATTTCCCAGCCAGAAGGTGATGCTCTTTCTCACCCACCAGTCGATAACCCAGATCCTCGGCCAGGGCCTGGGCTATTTCGTCACCCAGGCTGCCTACTTGCCGCGAAATGGTCACAATGGCCATCTAACGCTCCTTTCAACGCCATGCCAGGCAAAAACCACCACAAGCGGATAGACCTTCAGGCCGGTCTGTCCGGGTGGAGACACTGAGACATCCGTCTCTCGGTAAGTCCCAGGAGTCCAGTCCTCAGCGGATTTCATGCAGAAGTATCACCCAAATTCAAGTTGACTCCACCTAGTCGGCCAAATCAAGGGCCATCATCTTCAGGGTAGCTTCCAACCGCAAGGCATTACGCCACAAGGCCGGGAAAGCCTCGCCTGCGGCAGTCAAGGTGGCGGTGTCATCCTGCAACCGGGCCACCACCTGCCTGAAGTAGTCAAGTTTTTCTGACTCAGAGGTCAAATTTTGCACTTCGGAGGCCATCATCTAGTGATCCTTTCTCATATCTTTAAATCTCCTGGCTTTAACTTCATACCTGGGCAATTGACCGTAGGGATGGATGGAAATGTCGTAACCAAGATTAGTCTTGAGTCGTAGTTCATTTTTCAGCCGAGGGAGGATCTGGTCAGCCTGGTCTTGGGCTGAGGGCCGCAGTTCGACTTTGAGGCTGATCCGGTCCGTTTCACCGGGGCGATCCACGACCACTTCGAACTCGTCGCCCAACTCGGGAAAGCTTCGGACTACGGCTTCGATGGCTCCCGGTGACAATAGCACGCCCTTAACTTTGGTAATATCATCGGACCGGCCCAAGACTCCTCCTTTGGCCAGGCGGAAAGTCCGGCCACACGGGCAAGGTTCCTCGGCCCACTCGAGTACGTCCTTGGAATCGAAGCGGATACACGGCTGGGCCTGACGGTCGAAGGAGGTAATAATCATTTTACCTTGTTTTCCCGGTTCATTGATAATCTTTCCGGTTTCAAGGTCTTCAATCTCGACCAGGAAGAAGGCCTCATTGACGTGCAGGCCGCCGGACTGATGGGAGCATTCGTAACCCCAGGCCCCTATCTCGGTGGCTCCGGCATGGTCAAAAACCTTGGCGCCCCATGCTTCCTCAATGCGTTTCTTGGTTCCCGGGATTAAGGCACCCGGTTCCCCGGCGCAGGTGATTTTGTTGATGGATAAACCGGCCGGGTCGATCTTAAGACGGCTTCGGGCCGTTTCTGCCATATTCAAGATATAGGTGGGGGTGCCCATCATGGCTGTGGGGTAGAGCTCTTGGATCTTCAGAACCCGGGCCGCAGTATCGAGCACCCCGCCCGGGATCACCTCACAGCCTAGTTTTTCAGCCGCATAATGGCCAGCCCAAAAGGCCACGAACACGTTATAGCCAAAGGGGAAAAAAACCCGGTCCGACGGCCTGTAACCTTGAGACCAGAGGATATATGCCCAGGATTCAGACCACCATTCCCAGTCAGCCCAGGTGTCGGCCTGGTACAGCGGGGCCCCGGTTGTCCCGGAAGTCTGGCGATACTCGGCCACTTCCTCCATCGGCACAGCCAGGATATCCCCATAGGGAAAGGGCGGCCGTGACTGAGCGGACTTCAATAGACCCTTATCGACTTTAGGCACCAGGGTAATATCATCGAGTGACCGGATGTCGTTGGGGTGAACCCCGGCCTCCTGGTATAAGGCTCGATAAAAGGGTGAACGTTCATAAGCCCAGTTCAGAATATGTTTGAACTTCTTCAAGTGAAGAGTTTTAAGGCGCTCTAACGGCAGGGTCTCCAGATAAGGATTCCAGTACGGGCTGCTCATTTATTTACCTCATGAAGTGGTAGGGTAGCCATAACGACAATTGGGGAAATAGCAGGTAGAGGAATAAACAGATAGTCATGCCGATAAGAAAGGGATAGATGCCCCGGTAAATGACGCTCCGGTGCACCCCGGTCACCCCCGAAACCACGAAGGCATTCAAGGCCATTGGCGGGATGATCACTCCGATCATAGTCACTACGCTGACAATAATTCCAAACCAGATAGGGTCATAACCCATCTTGACCACCACCGGCAAAAAGATGGGCGTGGTCAGGATCAAGAAGGCCAGATGCTCGATGAATGAGCCCCCGATCAGGTAGATGGCGATGATTATAAGCATGATCACCAGGTGGGGCACAGCCAACCCCTCCAACCAGGTGGCCACATAGTAAGGTGTCCTGGTAATGAGGAAGAAATGACCCAAAACAGTAGCTCCGGCGATCAAGGTCAAAACCATGCAGGAAATGCGGAGTGTATCTTTAATTGCCTTAATCAAACGCGGGAAGGTCATCTCTTTCTTAATCAAAGTCAGGATCAAGACGCCGAAGCTCCCGACAGAGCCGGCCTCGGTGGGCGTAAACAACCCTTCCATCAGGCCTCCGACGACAATGAGAAAGATGAACAGGACCCAAAAGATTGGAGGTAAGGACTTAAATCGCTCGGACCAGGAGGAGCGCTCACCGGCCGGGCCGATTTTAGGATTGATCCGGGTCCACACCACCAGGGTCACCACAAATGACCCGGCCATGATGAAGCCTGGAATAATCCCGGCCAGGAACAGCTTTCCGATGGACGTCTCGGTCAGGATGCCGTAAACAATCAAGACCACGCTAGGCGGGATAAGGATGCCCAGGGTGCCGACAGTGGCCACGGTCCCGCAAGACAGGCGCTTGTCATAGCCGTAGCGGTCCATCTCTGGGACGGCAATGGAGGCAAAGGTGGCGGCAGTAGCCGGAGAGGAGCCACAAATGGCCTTGAAGGCCGTGGCCGCCCCGACAGTGCCGATGGCCAGCCCGCCGGGCACATGGCCGATGAACTTATAGGCCGCGTTATACAGATCTCGGGCAACTCCGCCATTGGCCCCCACTTGACCCATTAAGACGAACAAGGGGATAACGGTCAGACCGTAGGAACTGAAGACACTGAAAATATCTTTGGCCAACAGGTTTAAGGCCGCATCCCAGTTGACGACTATGCCGAAGCCTAGGAAGCCGGCCAGGGCCATAGCGAAGCCTATCTCCAGCCCCAGAGAAAAAAGGACGAACAGGAAAGTGAGAATCAATCCCAACATGGCCAACTCACTCATGTGAAAACCTCTTCTTTCTCTTTTCCAAGGCCAGAACTAAGAGCACCAGGCTTTGGATCAAAGAGCTCACTGCAATACAGTAAGCTACAGGAAATTGAGGAATTTGTAAGGTCAATGAAACCTCGCCCGCTGTTCTCAGATCATCGCCGAAGCACCACAAGTTCCAACTGATAACTAAAAATAGAATCATTCCAAGCAGCCGGGTAAACACCTCCAAAAAAATCTTGAGACCCGGAGGAAACCGATTGGTCAAGAAATCCATCAGAACATGGCCGTGATCAAGAGTGCTCTGAGGAATAGACATCCCGATGACTACAGCACTCAATAGTCCGACCAACTCGTAGGTCCCCACAATGGGATGCTTCAACATCCGGAGTAAGACATCAGTGACCGTCAAAAGCACAATGCCGGCCAACGCGCAGCCGGACAGAGTGTAACAAAGACGGGCTGTGAGACGCACCAGATTGGAAAAACCGGTCATTTTCTTCTCCTATGGCGGCAGCCGGCAAGATTTCACCGGCTGCGTCGTCCTTGCTTAATTACTTGGCCACCGGCTCAGCCTTGAGGAAATCGCGGCAAAATTTCAAAGCCTCGGCGCCGGGCAAGCCTTTGGCTTTCATGTTGGCGACGTACTCGTCCAACACGGGCGCGACCCGCGCAGCCCAACGGGCGTCTTCCGCCGGGGTGAGCTTAATTATCTTGTTGCCCTGGGCTAAGGTAAACTCGGTCCCGATCTTGTCGAAATCATCCCATCCGCGGCCGGTCTTATCGATCCATTCCTGGTTAACCTCGGTGACGATTTTCTGGATCTCAGGCGGCAGGGAGTCCCATTTTTTCTTGTTCATGGCCACAAAAAAGGTCAAGGTGTAGGCCGAACCGAAATTCTGGGTCGTGGACTTAATCACTTCCGCAAACTTCCAGCCTTTGAGGGATTCAATGGGGGTGACCAGGCCGTCTACCACGCCTTTCTGCAGAGCGTCATAGGATTCATTTTGAGGCATGGCCACGGGAGTGGCGCCCAGGGCGCTGACCACCTTGGCGCTTGTGCCTGAGCAACGGATCTTAAGCCCTTTTAACTCTTCCAAAGTGGACACCGGCTTTTTGGTGTGGAGAATTCCCGGTCCATGGGCGTGGAGATACATGATCTTGACGTCATTCAGTTCTTTGGGCTGGAATTTCTGATAAAAAGCATTGGTCAGCCTGGTGGCTTGCAACCCGCTGGTGTAGCCTAAGGGCAGGTCCAGACCCTCGCACAGAGGGAAACGGCCTTTGTTGTAGCTAAGAACGGCCATTCCTATGTCGGCAATGTTTTTGACCACGGCGTCGTAGGTTTGATCGGCCGGGGTCAGGGTAGCGCCTGGAAATATATTAATTTTCAATTCACCTTTAGTCCGTTTTTCTATTTCCTTGGCCCATTCCATGGCCAGAAGGGTGTGACCGTGGGTGGCGGGGAAAAAGATGGAATAGGTCAGCTTGATCTCTTTGGCCCAAACCGAATTGACGCCTCCAAAAGCCAAAGCCACGCCTAAAATCGCGCCGGCCAGGATCATGGGCCATCTCTTGCTACGCCTGTTCATAGTGTCTCCTTTTCTAAGTTTAGGGTCAATTATGGGCCTGGAAGTTTACTGATTCTTCCGGATCAAGAAGCGCATAACCCTGGGAGCCAAAATGCGGCCGCCGGTCCATCCAATATACAAAAAAATCGGGGCGCCATGGTCTCTTGTCGGTATCTGCCGGTCCTTTATTGTTCCTGATACGGGATTCAGCCTCCCCAACGTTTGAACAAATTATGCTCAATGCCCATATAAACAAAAACTTTTCCAATTGATTGATCTATAATATCATGCATCGTTCTTGGTTAATGATAACACGTCGAAATGGGCGGCCTGATGTCCATCTTTATAGAGTTTCAGCGGATCATGAATAATGCCCCAAAAGATGGTAAATAGTCAACTATTTTGTTGACTTGTTTGTCTTTTAAGCCAACAGCCGACAATATCCCTTTTATCCAGGGAAAAACTCAGAAACTGAATGACCGCGCCGGCCCTTGACCAGGCGCACAGACAGGTTGGAGACGACTTTAATGGATTGAAGACGACGTTAGGCGGGATGAGCTCTTTGGTGGGCGGTTTCATCAATTGTCGGGACAACCGGCACATGCTTCTATCAATGGGTTGATCCAGGATAACGGCCACCTTTTTAGGAGTAGTGCAGGCGCCGATCAGCCCCGGCAGGTAAAATCATTTAACATTTTCAAATAGTAGAACCGGGTCTCCGGCCTCTTCATTCTATTATCATCACAATTTTTATCCCTTAATACTAATTCGCTTGGGAGGGGTGCCGGGGGGCAGAGGTCCTTTGCCGGGTCCGTAGAGTGGTTGCTTTTTGGGCTTGTCTCCAACTTTTTCCGAAGCGAGAGGCATTTTGCCTCCATCAGGTGTAATCTCGGTCTTGGCTTGACCAGTCTTGGCGATCACGGCCTGCCAGGTCTCCCTCAGGCCAGTCATAAGCACGATCACCTGGTCGACCTCGTCCACTCTTTTTTTCAAATTGGCTTCAATCAAACGTTGATTCATGAAGGTGTAAAGATTGGCCAGGTTGGTGGCAATTTCTCCACCCGCATTAAAATTCAGGGAGCCGATCAGCTCAAAAATGATGTTTTGCCCCCTGGTCAGGGCATCGTGAGAACCCTCTATGTCCTTCTCAACAACTCTTTGTTTGGCCAGGTTGAGGCTCTTCAGACAGGCGTCGTAGAGCATAAGGACAAGGTCTCCGCGATCGCTGCCTTCAATTTGCCGTCTCAGGTATTCTTCACGAATGGCTTTTTGATCCATCTTGAAACTCTTCCCGTTTTTTGATGTCATTAAAGAAAATCTTTGGCCACACATGAAATAGTTTGCAAACAGGGTATCGATTATCCCCCGCAGCCGGGCTCTGACCCATAACGGAAGTGCACCGGGACATGTGGTTCCACTCGACGGGAAAAAAGTTCCCCACGGCAAGCCGCCTACAATAGTATCCTTGCCGCCGGGCAGAAGGCACAATATATAGTTTCTACGGCAAGCTGTCTTTGATTTCGGGTCTGAGATAACGTTTTCGCACGTCCGTTTGGCTTCTGGAGTCCATTTAGATGCAAAGAATCGGCCATCG
>JADFYA010000091.1 GCA_015233285.1 Deltaproteobacteria bacterium
ACAGTCTCATTCAGGCGGCTAAAGCCAAGGCGAGAGGGTACCGGTCAATCAAGAACCTAACCACCATAATTTATCTGATCGCCGGGAAGCTAAATTTTCACTTACCCATTTGAAATAGCGAAGAGCCATCTAAAGATGGTCAAGATTTCTGCCGATGCGCTCGCGTCGCTCATTAACGACATCCTTGACTTCTCCAAGATTGAAGCCGGACGATTGGATATTGATAATATTAATTTTAAGTTACGGGACAGCCTGGGCAACATGATGAAAACATTAGCCGTCAAAGCCCATGAAAAGGGGTTGGAGCTGGCCTACCGGATTAAGTCGGATGTTCCGGATAGACTACTGGGCGATCCAGTCAGAATAAGGCAAGTTGTTCTCAATCTTATCGGGAATGCCATTAAGTTCACTGATGCCGGAGAGGTAGTTTTAGAAGTTGAGTCATCCTTACAGGCACATGATGAGGTAGTGCTTCATTTCAGCGTCAGGGATACCGGTATCGGTATTCCTGAGGATAAAGTAGACAAGGTATTTGAACGATTCACCCAAGCAGACAGCTCTACCACCCGCGAGTATGGCGGAACCGGCTTAGGTTTGACAATCTGCGCCAAGTTGGTTTCCTTGATGGGCGGTAGGATTTGGGTAGAATCGGAAGTAGGAAAAGGAAGTATGTTTCATTTTGATATCCGATTATGTATCCCCAAAGAAGAAATTGAAACAATACCCATAGAGTTTGAAAAGTTACGAGGGTTGAAAGCCTTGATCGTAGATGATAACGCGACCAACAGGTTAATTTTGAAGGAGATGTTACAAGGTTGGGACGTAAAGCCCACATTGGTGGATAACGGATTTGCCGCATTGGGCGCCCTCGGACAGGCAAAAGAACATAACGAACCATTCCAACTGGCCATTCTCGATTTACATATGCCCAAAATGGACGGATTTGAACTAGCCAAAAAAATCAAGGACAATCCGGATCATGGAGACATCAAAATTATCTTGCTTACGTCGGCCGCACAACGGGGGGATGCCGGATTATGTAAAAAATTAGGTATACCAGCCTATCTGACTAAACCGGTAAGACAGTCAGACCTATTGGATACCATCTTGACGGTACTATGCACCCCAATGCCTGATGCTGGTCAAAAATCTCTGGTGACACGACATTCTTTAAAAGAAAGCCGGACAAAGTTGAATGTTCTTTTGGCTGAGGACGGTCTAATCAATCAAAGGCTGGCTCAGACCATGCTGGAAGGTCGAGGTCATACTGTTTCAATCGTCAATAACGGTGCTGAAGCTCTAAATACGTTAGACTCGTTTACTTTTGACCTGGTGCTGATGGATGTTCAGATGCCGGTTATGGATGGAATTACAGCCACAAAAAAAATCAGGGAAAAAGAAAAACTGACCGGAGGTCACATCCCCATTATCGCCATGACTGCATTTGCGATGAAAAGTGACCAAGATCGCTGTTTGGCGTCAGGAATGGACGGCTACATTGCCAAACCCCTGGATATTGGAAAAACCATAAAATACATCGAGTCATTAGCTCATGCTCCTATAAAAAATGAACAGGTTGAAGACCATCTGGGGTCAACCGTAGTTTTCGACAGAAAATCATTTATGGAACGTTGCAGTAATATCACTGAGTTAGCCGCCGACCTGATAAATGGTTTCTCTGATAACTACTCAAAGTATCTTAACGATATTCGTGAAGCGATTGAATCTAATGATCCGGAAAAGCTTCATCATTCTGCCCATTTTTTGAAGGGGACTTCAAGTATGTTGTCGGCTCAAAGAACAGTTCAATTAGCTCGGGAGTTGGAGCTCATGGGCAGGAATGCACGAATGGACAAATCAAATGAGGTTTTTAACGAATTAGTCAAACAAGTAGAACTTCTTGTCAGCCAATTGAGAGAATTTGTCTCATAAAGGATTTCCGTAGGAACCTGAGGGACAATTACGACTGTCCAAAGCAGAAGTCGGCTTTTCTAAAAAAAGAGGCCCGGAATTCCGTCACCCCGGGCCTCTCGCTTTTAATTGGATCTAAATCCTAGTCGATGTTTTCAAAGACACCGGCCGCGCCCATGCCACCGCCGATGCACATGGAGACCATTCCGTACTCCACCTGGCGACGCTTCATCTCATGGATCAACTGCACAGTGAGTTTGGCTCCGGTGCATCCCAGCGGATGACCCAGGGCTATGGCCCCGCCATTGACATTGACAATTTCAGGATTAATCCCCAGGGTCCGGACCACAGCCAGGGCCTGTGAGGCAAAGGCTTCGTTGAGTTCGATCAGGCCGATCTTGTCCAGTTTTAAGCCGGTCTTCTTCATCAGTTTGGGGATGGCCTCAATCGGTCCGATCCCCATATAGCGGGGATCCACCCCGGCCACGGCGAAACCGATGAATTTGGCCAGCGGCTTCAACCCCAAGGATTTGGCCCGGTCCTTCTCCATGACCAACACGGCCGCGGCGGCGTCGCTCATCTGGGAAGAATTACCTGCCGTCACCGAGCCCCCGGCCTTAAACGGGGACTTCAGCTTAGCCATTTGCTCCAGAGTAGTCTTGCGCGGACCCTCATCCACATTAAATATCTTTGTCTTGGTTTTGGGCTGCCCGGCATCGTCCACCCAGGTGTCCGTCACTTCCAGCGGCATAATCTGATCCTTAAACACTCCGCTTTCGATGGCGGCCAGGGCCTTGGTGTTTGAGGCCAGTCCAAAGGCATCTTGATCCGCCCGGGAGATCTGATATTTTTCCGCCACGTTTTCGGCCGTCAGGCCCATGTTCATGTATGCCCCGGGAAATTCGGCGGACAAAGTCGGGTTGGGGGCAAACCAGTACCCGGTCATGGGCACCTGGCTCATGGATTCAGAACCGCCGGCAATGATGGCCTCGTCAAATCCGCACATGATCCGTTCCCCGGCCAGGGCAATGGTCTGCAGCCCGGAGGAACAGAACCGGTTGACCGTCTGGGCCGGCACCGAATGGGGCATGTTGGCTTTCATGGCCGCCACCCTGGCGAAATTCAAGCCCTGGGTATGCTCCGGAAAGGCGCAGCCAAGGATAATATCGTCTATTTCTTCCGGGTTCAAGCCGGGAGTTCGTTTCATCACCTCTTGAATCACCGCGGCGGCCATATCATCCGGCCGAACATTGGCCAGGGCGCCCTTTTTGGCCCGGCCTACGGCAGTCCTGGCAGCAGCCACAATAACGGCTTTTTTCATCTGGAATCTCCTCTATAACCGGCCGCCTGCTCTTGAGGCTGTGGGCCGGAGGATTACAATCGTTTATTGTCTAGGCATTGTCTGTCAGGCTCAGGCTAATTCCGAAGCGGCTTGTTATTCATCAGCAGGTAGCGGATCCGGTCTTTCGTTTTTTCCTCACCGCACAGGGAGACAAAGGCTTCCCGCTCCAGATCGAGAATGTATTGTTCCGTGACCCATTGGGGGCTGGACAGGGCGCCGCCGGAGACCACGTATCCCAGTTTATCCACGATCAGCCGGTCGTGATCCGAGATGAATTTGCCTTCGCTCATCATATATCCGGACAGTTGGGCCGCAGCCAGGCCGCGACGGCCCAGGGCATAGATATTTTTGCCTTGAATAGGCGGCCGATATCCGGCTTCGCTCATATGGATAACCATTTTCTTGGCCTCGGCGATAAGATGATCACCGTTCATAACCACCCGGTCACATGGCGACAGGAACCCGATGGCCCTGGCATCTTGGGCGCTGGCCGATACCTTGGCCATGGCGATGGTTTCTAAGACGCGCTGGAGGAAGGGGAGAGGATCAACGTCAGGGGTGGCCATGGCTGGGGCGACGATGCGGCGGAGCAATTCCTTGCAACCGGTTCCGGCCGGGATAACGCCGACCCCCACCTCCACCAGACCCATATAGGTTTCGCCCGCGGCGCAAATGGCGTCCGCACCCATGCACACTTCGCAACCGCCACCCAGGGCCATGCCGAAGGGCGCGGCCACCACCGGTATGGAGCTGTACCGCATGGACATAATCACGTCTTGCAGTTCCTTGACCACCTTCTCCAAGACTTCCCACTGGTTAGCCTCAGACGCCATCAAGATCTGGAAGATATTGGCCCCCACCGAGAAATTCTGTCCTTGATTCCCGATGACCAGGCCGAGAAAGTTTTTCTCCGCCTCCTGGACGCTTTCCTTGATCATCTGGATGACATCGCCGTCTAAGGAGTTGGCTTTGGTCTGGAATTCCAAACAAGCCACCCCGTCGCCTAAATCGATCAGGCAAGCGCCGGCATTCCGTCTGATGATCTTTTCCTGATCCTTCCGGTCTTTTAAAATGACGATATTGGGATCTGCCGGGATTTCCAGGTATCCTTTAGTCGCCAAATCGTAATAGAGGCTCTTGGTGCCTTCCCGCTTATAGAAGGTCTCGCATCCCGCGGCCAGCATGTCCTTGACCCAGGCCGGAACGGGCAGACCATCCTGCTCCATCATCTCTGCCGCGGCCTGGACACCCAGAGCATCCCAGATCTCAAATGGGCCCATTTCGTTGACAAAGCCCCACCTTACCGCCTTGTCCACATTGACGATGTCGTCGGAGATTTCCGGGACCCGCATCCCGGCATAGGACAGAGCCTGAAGGATCGTGGCCCGATAAAACTTCCCGGCCCGGTCATCGGCGGTCACCAATTGGGCGAATCGCTTGGCCAGGGGTTTGACCTTCTTAGCCGCTTCGACGGAGGGAAAGTTTTCTTTGGTCTGGGCGCGATAAGTCAAGGTGGCCAGGTCCAGAACTTCAAAATCCCTTTTGCCGTCGGGCGTAGTCACTTTCCTATAAAAACCTTGCTGGGATTTGTTACCCAGCCAGCCCTTCTCCAGCATCGTGCCCATGACTCTGGTCACATCCGGCGATTTTAAGATCTCCCGTTGCTCGTCATGGGGGATGAGGGGGTAAAGATTGTTGGCCCCGTGGGCGGCGATGTCGTTGCCGACCAGGTCGTTCAGCCGGAAGGTGCCGGTTTTGGGATGGCCGATGATCGGCCCGGTCAGGTAATCCACTTCTTCCACGGTATAGCCGTTCTTCGCCGCATAATCGATGACGAAGCATCCGGTGACGGACACCATCCGGTTGGCAATGAAGTTGGGGGTATCTTTGCAGAAGACGACGCCCTTGCCCAACACTTTTTCACCAAATAAGGCCATATAGTCGAGTAGTTCCCGGCTGGTCTCGGGTGTCGGAATAATTTCAAAAAGCTTAAGATATCTGGCCGGGTTGAAGAAGTGGGTGCCTAAAAAGTGGGCCTTAAAATCAGCGGAACAATCTTCGCAAATATTCCTGACCAAGAGGCCGGAGGTGTTGGTCGAAACTATGGCTCGGGGTTGCCGGACGGATTCGATCCTGGCCATCAATTGCTTCTTGATCTCAAGCTTTTCAACGATAACTTCGATAATCCAATCTGATTCACCGACCCAATTGAAGTTGTCCTCCATATTGCCGATGGTAATCCGATCCAGGTACCCTGGGGTGAACAGGGCGGCAGGTTTGGATTTTTTCACCGCCTCCAGGCCGGAAGCCACGATTCTGTTCTTTACCACGGGGCTGTCCAGGGTGAGTCCTTTGGCTTCTTCCTCTGGAGTCAATTTGTTCGGCGCAATGTCGATCAAGTATACCGGCAGGCCGGCGTTGGCCAAATGGGCGGCGATTCCCCCCCCCATGACGCCCGAGCCAATGACGGTGGCACGTCTGATGTTGAAACTCATGTATTACCTCCTGGTATGTAGAGTCGGTGTTCAATCACGAGTTGCTGGTTACATGTTACTGGTTGCTGGTTACTTGTTGCGGGTTTCGAGTTATTGGCTGTGAGTTGGCTGACACCACATGATCGGCAGCGATAACCATACAATTTAAATTCTGAAACCATAGGGTGCAAGGGACGCCCTTATCAACCAATTACATCGACAACTGGTAACATGTAACCAGCAACATGTAACCAGCAACACGTTACACGGACTAGAGCAAAAGGCGTGCCGACGGGACTAGATGGTTTAATAGGTTGGATTATGATAGATTATTTGAAGTGATTGGACGGGTGGGGAGGCAATCTGGTTGTTGAATTACAAACAAAAGCCGAAATATCGACATCACGACGCCTGTGATTTTTGTTCTTTGGCCTTCTTGGCCGCTTTAATTAAGACATCGCGGATTTTTTTGGCTTCTTCCAAATCAGGCGCCAATTCCAGGGCGCGTTTGATATGCTGATAGCTCGTGGGCAGGTCTTGGATCAGATAATACACCAGGGCGATATTGGTGTGAATATTTTCATCATCACGGGCAAAGCTCAGGGCTTTCTTGTATTGTTCTATGGCTTCGTGATACCGGTTCATCTTCCGCAGGGCGATCCCCAAGCGGTTGCATAGATGAACAGGTTCGGTGTCCAGGAACTCGGCCACCCGGAAGACACGCTCGGCGTCTTCGTACAACTCTTTTTTCATGTACCGTTCGCCGATGTCTAAGTGGATCGCGGCATCTTCCGGCACGGCCAGCAGGACGCCGTCAAATAGTTCCCTGGCCTGATCTATTTGTCCGGCATCGAGTAATTTTTGCGCCCGGGCAATCCTTTCGACAACTTTTTCTCCGGTTTCTTCCTGCTCCGCCTCAATCAGGCTGTTCATAAAGTCGTACATGACCTTTTCCTGACCATCGGCAAAGGAAACTGGGCCATAAGTGGATTTAAACAGGTCACTACCGGTTAATTCCTTGGCCAGTGTAAATATTTTGGCGCTCAATCGCTCCTTGTCGGTTTTGCGGATCTCCAGCTCTATTGTTTGGCGCAAGGCATTGGTAAAGGCCATGATTGACCTCTTTAATTGGCCCTGTTGCAGGTGCGCCTTAGCCTCAGACAATTTTCGGTGGATCAACTGGAGATCCTGAATACGGGCTTCACGAGACATATCGACCGACTTCCCTATCTAATTCATCCTTGGGGCCCAGAATGACGCCTGGGATATATTAAAACATAACGCAACTCGGGTAAAAAAGCAATCATTAAAACGTGTGGAAACCGTGTGGAAAAGCATAACCCCCAAGAGAAAAAATTGCTAAGCCTCATGTTCGTGACGCCGATCAGATTCGACCAAAGCTTTCCTCCTTCGGGCCGCCGCCACCAGTCCTACCGCCCACGAAGGCGTACCCAAGGCGTGAAGATGGACATAGGTGGCCAGCACGTTCTTGTAGCAGATACCGTCCCGCTTGTCCCCCAGCCCGTGCCCCTTTTTCAATCGAAACACCGTCAGCACCGTCTGAGCCGGCCATTCCAAGACGTGAGAATAGTGGAATTCATGGCCCTTCAGGCAACTCCCCGTCTCAAAATAGGGATTATCCCCGTCCACCTCCACCACGGCATAACCGTGGCCCTGGGGTTTTTTTTCCAGGCCGAAAATCAGGGGCAAGACCCCGGCCATGGGATAGGTTTGGCCATCGATGAGCAGGCTCCGGCCCAGGTACATCAATCCACCGCATTCGGCATACACCGGAAGTCCGGACTCCACCGCGGCTACCACCGAGGCCCGAAAGGAACGGTTTTGAGCCAGGATGGCCGCATGGGTTTCGGGAAAACCTCCTCCGATATACAGGGCATCCACCGGAGGAAGAATCTCTTCGCATAGGGGACTGATGTCCAACACTTTGGCCCCTAACTGAGACAACGCCTCGATATTTTCCGGATAATAGAACTGGAAAGCCGTATCCCGAAACACACCGATTACCGGTGGCGGTGTCCCGGAATCAACCTCCGGTCTGGAAACAGACGGAGCCTGCCTCAGCGGGGGAGCACTTGAAGCCAGACTCCAGAGACGATCCAGATCCACATGGGAGGCCACAACTTGCCCCATTTTTTCCAACGAAGACACCACCTGGGGGTGTTCGTGGCAGGGGACTAATCCCATGTGCCGCTCCGGGAAGCTGTTCTGGGGCAATTTAGGTATCGCCCCCAGGACCGGAACTCCGGTGTAGGTTTCGATGGCCGAGCGCAGGACGGATTCATGGCGGCCTTTCAGCACCTGATTCAGTAAAACCGCCTTGAGTTCCACCTGGGGATCGAGGTTGAGGCAGCCCAAGACCATGGCCGCGGCCGTCCGGGTGGTCTTAACACAATCCACCACCAAGGCCACCGGCGCCTTCAGAGTCTTAGCCAGTTCGGCCGTACTGTAGGCCCCGTGAGCATCAACGCCGTCGTAGAGACCCCGGTTACCTTCGATAACGGCCCCATCCGCCGCCCGAACCCGACGGGCGAACGAGTCAAGGATGACTTCCCAGGACATCAAAAAGGGATCCAAATTATGACAAGGGCGGCCGCCGGCCATGGCCAGCCATCCGGCATCGATGTAGTCCGGACCCTTCTTAAACGGGACGATGTCCAGGCCGCGGTTTCTGAGGGCGCGGATCAGCCCGAGAGTCAGAGTGGTCTTGCCTCCGCCGCCTCTTAAAGCCGCGATAATCAACCTGGGACAAAACAGATCATGTGGCATTATATTGCGATATTTTATCTTATAAGTGCATATAGTTTACGGATGATGGGCCGGATATCCGGACCGGGACGGGCTGATATTTCGATTGACGATAACCCGGCTTCTTGTTGACCGCAATCAGGTCTCGGGGCAAGTGGTGGCACGTTTGATCAAGGTGACGACATTCCCGGCGTCATTATATCTGATCTCGTCGAAATTGATCCGAGCCAGCAGGATTCCCCGGCCGTGATTCAGCAGTTCCATCGGGTCCATTTCTTCAAGCTCTCCGATCTTACTGCGCCAATCGAATCCAGGGCCGTTGTCTTTAACAACCACTTTTATCCTGGTTCTGTTAATATGCGAAATGACCTTGACTGTTCTGGACTTAAAGGCGGCATAACACTTTCTTTCGGTGATCGCGTCCAGGTAGGTATTCGTTTCAATAAGCCGGGTCTTCTCATCAAAATTAATCTCTAAGTTGCCATGTTCCATGGCATTCAAGATGATCTCATAAAGTCCGATGGATAAGCCGCTCAATTCCTCCACCTTGACGATGTTGGAGGCGCACGACAGGGCCTGGTTCACCACCCCGAAAATCTTGTCCAGGTC
Organism: Deltaproteobacteria bacterium; assembly: GCA_015233285.1. The sequence continues at coordinate 9,103 of JADFYA010000091.1, forward strand.
GTTCTTGATTTCTAAGACCATCCATTCCTGGACCACGGAGGAACGGTCCGGGGAGGTTCTCAGTTGTTGCTTAATGGTCCGGGCGATTCTGGTGACGACATCTTTAATGTGATCAAGGGCAAAAGGCTTCTTGATGTAATTGGCCGCGCCCTCCCGCAGTGCGGTAATGGCCAGGTTCTCGTTGCCGTGAGCCGTCATGGTGATCACGAAGGTCAGGGGGTCGATTTTCCTGATCTCCTTTAATAGCTCTATGCCGTTCAGTTGTGGCATCATGACATCGGTGAGGACGATGGGGTAGCTTTCTCTCCTGAATAGTTCCAATGCCTGCAGCCCATCAGAGGCGGTGGTCACCGGAAAACCCCACTTGTTCAGGACCTTGGTGATCAATTTCAGGATAGCCGGATCGTCATCGACCACAAGAATCTTCATTTCGTTCATGCACTGGGTACCTTATACTGGATAAGACCGTCTAAGCGGGGTTGGCCGGCCATGCACAGCCGGTCCACAATCATTAGTTACGGTCTGTTGTAACGTATCGGCGGTTGGTTATCCAACTTGAGTCGTAATTCTCTTGATCCACCACGACTCTATTACCACCAAGGCTTTTGGCTCGATAGAGCGCCGCATCGGTGCTCTGGTAGAATGATTTGGCGTCGAGGCCGGGATAATATCCTGCTACGCCTATGCTGATAGTCGTCTCCCCCAGGTGAGCCGCTTCGTAGGAGGCACGCAGCCGTTCGGCCAAAGATGATGCTTCTCTTATCTTGGCTTCAGGTACGATAACGGCGAATTCATCTCCGCCGACCCGGAAAGCCGAATCAACATTTCGGCGAACGTTTCCGTTCAAAATCCGGCCTAGCTCAGCCAGTGCGGCGTCACCCTCCAAGTGTCCGAAAGTATCATTGTATTTTTTATAGTTGTCTATATCCAATAAAAGCAATGATAAAGGATAACCTTGCCGCTCTGCCCGCCCCATCTCTTCTGTAATCCTCTGATTGAAATATCGTTTGTTATACAATCCCGTCATTTCATCATGCATTGATAGAAAAATCAATTGGTGCTTCAGGTTGCGTTCCAAGACGACCCGTTGCAGTTTGGCTTCAATTTCTTCTAGGTCGAACGGTTTATTAATAAAATCGGAAGCACCCGCGTTAATTACATCGATGTAGCGGTAGTCTTTGTTAAAACCGGTCATGGCAATGATATCGATCTCTGGGAATTCATTTTTGACGATCGAGATCAGTTCCAGGCCGCCCATGTTGGGCATGTTTAGATCCGTCAATACAGTTGACACGGAGTCGTTATGCAATACGCTCAGGGCATTAAGACCGTCATCCGCGGTCAGAACGTCGTATCCGAATTGGGTCAGAGCCCTTTTTAAGAGACGGCGGACCGGAGGCTCATCGTCAACGACCAGGATTCTTCTTTTTTCCCTGGTCCCATTCGGCTCGGACTCCCACTTTTTCAAAAGGGCCGTGGCCGTTGATGCCGAAGTCTGATCTATGTCCATGATAAGGCTACCTGGTTGTGCGATAAATGACCACTGGCTTAAGATAAAAATGTGGCGGCCCGTAGGAAGTATCTCTGCCCAGGGTTTGTGTTTGTTTAAACCTGCCGCAATTTTTAATCATACCGCCAGGTGGGTGAGGATGTCAAATCTTTATAGCCGGATATTTTTTTTTTGAAGAACCGGTACTATTGTCTAAAAGGCAAGGATATCTTTTGCATATAATAACTGTTATCAAAATGAGTGAAACTCCTTCTCCAAGGCGACGCGCCTGGCCGGATAGCCAAATCATAAGATATCCACGCCGTGTATCCTCAAAAGACGTGTGCGGCACTGGTTCAGTTGAGTTTAATCCAAGTGGTCTTACTGGGCGAATATACATTAGATTCTGGCTATTCGCATGACGATAGCTCGATCATAGCATTTATATAACAATCCCGGTCCGATATATTGGTTTCTTAA
>JADFYA010000092.1 GCA_015233285.1 Deltaproteobacteria bacterium
CTGCGATGGTCTCCTTCAATTGGAGGAGCAAGAATCTCTGCTTGTGTTCACCGACGGGGTGACCGAACCGGTTAATTGCCAAGATGAGATGTTCGGGGAAGCACGACTGGCCGCGGCCATTGAAGCCCATCCGGATAGGTCTACCCAGGCCATCTGCAATCACATTTTTGCGGAACTGGGCCGGTTCCAAAAGGGATTGGACCAGTTTGACGATATCACCGTGCTGATGTTCAAATTTCTAAAACATAAATGATGGGGTGGTACGGTCACATTCCGACCAATGGGACCTGGGACGAACCCTCTGTTATCAGCTTTTTATCTGCAGTTCCGCCGTACGCCATCCTTGATTAGCGCTTCGGCTTGGCGGGATGCAAACAAAGTAATCTTCAGTCACAGCCCCGTCTCTATAATGCCTCGGGGGCCCGGCCTGACACTTTTTTGTGACTAATGCGCACATTTTTGTTGACACCCAGACCGGTTGATGATAGGGTCTTTGAATTCGAGGGCGGGTAGCTCAGCGGGAGAGCATCGGCCTTACAAGCCGAGGGTCACAGGTTCAATCCCTGTTCCGCCTACCACCACGAATACCAATTAAATATGCCACAAGCCCATGCGGGGGCGTAGTTCAGTTTGGTTAGAACGCCGGCCTGTCACGTCGGAGGTCACGAGTTCGAGTCTCGCCGTCCCCGCCAGAAAGCTCAAGGGGTTAGCCCAAAAGGTTAACCCCTTTTTATTTTGTGGTTGCGGATAGGTTGCGGATTGTTGCGGTCGCTCCAGACTCATTGCTCGACCCAGATCGTTCGGAAGCCTCTATATTCAACTTAGGGTCAGCCAAACGGTCAACCGCCTGCCTGTTTCCTCCCGGCGTCAGGTGTCCATACACATCAACGGTCATCTTGATGCTGTGGTGACCTAACTGGTCTTTTACATACACCAGGGATTCACCAGCCTGAATCAGGAGGCTCGCGTAAGTGTGACGTAAATCATGAACCCGAATTCTTCGGAGACCTGCCTTATCGAGAGCGCGGTAGAAAACTCGCTTTCTCCAATTGTCCTTATCTATGATTCCCGCACTTTCACTTATGAACACCCATTCAGGTATTTCCTTCCACCCTTTCTTCAAAGTCAACTTCTTTCGTTGGACCTTCAACTCACCCAAGACCGCGGCCAATTGCCTTGACATATCGACTCGTCGAGGTTTGCCACTTTTCGGGGTATCTATTTTCCCACGGGATATGCACCTTTCTATTTTTATGAAGCCACCATGGAAGTCAATGTCTCCCCATTTCAGCGTCCTTGCTTCACCTAGGCGCATGCCTGTTCTAGCAAGTAATAGAACCAACGGAAAGTGATCGGGAAAATATTCTTGAACGGTAGACAACAAGAGAGTGAGTTCTTCCCTCGTGAGAGGATCAAGAATCTCGTTAGTCCTTTTCTCTTTGATGATCTTCCCAAGTCGTTGCGCCGGGTTTAATATGATGACTTCATCATCCTCAGCCAAATGGAGCACGCCTGAGACGACATTTTTCATATGGCCTATTGTGCTTGCGGCAAATCCAGCCTTTACTTTTCCCATGAGAAAATTCTTCACCATCATCTTGTTGATTTCATTAACCGGCTTATGGCCAAACACCGGAAGTACATGCTTATTAAGAATGATTTTGTAATCAGATTCTTTTGGAGGTGGCCAGTCTATTTTACCTTGCCTCTGGTCAAATACCTGGCCCTGGGGGTGGCAAAATAAGCTGGCCCAGAACACCTCCAAGATAGTCAATTACCATGGCCCTCGGCAGGGCTTTCCTGGCCGTTTTGGATTATATTGGCGGTGTTTCAATCCCTTACAGGGAATTGGGGTGTTGGAAGCTTGTCAATACGATGATTTACGACGTAGTAACGCATGTTTCAATCCCTTACAGGGAATTGGGGTGTTGGAAGAATCGGTCCCGGCGGACGACGCGTAACCCTACTGCTGTTTCAATCCCTTACAGGGAATTGGGGTGTTGGAAGAAGAATCTCCGAATCCGCTCAGTATGTCAGAGAGCAAAGTTTCAATCCCTTACAGGGAATTGGGGTGTTGGAAGGCCTTGATCCCTTCAGGCACAGCGACGGCTTCCTTGTTTCAATCCCTTACAGGGAATTGGGGTGTTGGAAGAAAATTCGTATTGCTTGATTGCTTAAAACAATAGATGTGTTTCAATCCCTTACAGGGAATTGGGGTGTTGGAAGACCGGCCCAGCCGGGACTCATACACTAAGAGAACGCCTGTTTCAATCCCTTACAGGGAATTGGGGTGTTGGAAGTTTCAAGATTGCCTCTTTCTCGTTGAAAAAACTGCATTGTTTCAATCCCTTACAGGGAATTGGGGTGTTGGAAGCTGGAATGACGCTAAAGTGTTCCAGGCTGAGATCGCCGTTTCAATCCCTTACAGGGAATTGGGGTGTTGGAAGAGATATAGGTGCAGAGCCAGTCAATGCCGATTGAGAGTTTCAATCCCTTACAGGGAATTGGGGTGTTGGAAGACGGGCGAATTCATGATTCGGCTGCTACACCCCATGTTTCAATCCCTTACAGGGAATTGGGGTGTTGGAAGTATCGATCCTTTGGAGCCAGTTATATCAATCGATTGTGATATAAATTGCGAGAGGGGGGTGGCCGATAATGAGTTAGGAGACTCTGCAGACATGGCGATGCCCCATACCGAGTGGTAAGTCACCGATTTATAATATATATTTATTTTGCGGGCGGTGGCCATGATTTTTACTCTCCAGCACCTCTCGTGGATTATACGATAATAACACCTTCCAGCGCAATTTGGGTCTTGACTCCAATGAATTCCAGCTCCACTAGTTGTTTTTCGGTTACTGGGAGTATAATGACCTGGTCTTCTTCGTCAAGTATTATCTTCTTAAGCGCCTCCTTCATCCGGTTTTTTTGTTTGTCGGATAAACAGCAATGGAAAAAGCTGTATTGGAGCCGGTAACCAAAACCTTTCATGGTCTTGGCCACCTTGGCCAGCCGTCTGTCATCGGAGATATCGTATCCCACTAAATAGTTTCGTTTCATCGAATGTGAAAACCTTCATATGCGGGAAGTTGACCAAGCAGAAATTTGCCCAGGAGCCGGAACTGCAACTCGATGGTCCGTTCATAACTCAACCGATAATGGAACCTGGGATGGGTGACCAGATCTTTCTTACGCATTTCGTATTGAGCCAGAAATTTCTTTCTCCCTTTTTCATTTAGATAGCAGGTGTTCTGATACTGCAAAAAATCGTTTTCCTTGAAGATGCCATTGTTAATGGCGCTTAATACCATAGAGTCTACAATTGGTTGCCGGAAGCACTCCATTATATCCAGGGCCAGGGATGGCCTGCCATATTTCATGGTGTGATAAAAACCGCAATAGGGATCGAACCCGACTCGCCCCCCAGCGCCCTGGCAATCCTTGGCCAGGAGACTATACCCGAAACTGAGCATGGCGTTGACCGGATCTCGCGGCGGCCGCCGGTTGCGCTCATCGAACGGAAAGAATGATCTTCTCTCCGGCTTGATGTATCGGGAGAATTGGCCAAAATAGACCCTCGTTGCCGCTCCCTCATAACCCCTGAGAGTGTCCAGGTTATCTGCGGTCTGCCCTTTCTTCTTCAGGTCTTTGATCCGCTCAAAATCGATATCATCGCCCTCATGCCGGTCTTCCTTAAGATAGCGCATCATCAGGGTGCGCATGTTAGTCGCCTTAGATACCACAATTATCCTGGCCAGTTCCAGCGACCGACCGGGATCGAAGTGGGTCCGCCATTGCGCTTCCCGGAGCAGTCCGTGATGATGGAGCCAGGAAGTGCATTGGCCGAGGTAACGCCCATGCTGACTCATGTAGTGGATCGGCACATGCCGTTTCAAGCATGAATGGAGGACCTGGGTGGTCGCCTGGACGGGTCCGCACAAGACGACTTCTCGTAGTTGCTCCAGGGAGGCTTGCCCGATGTCCAGGCCGCCGGGAGCGGTGATCTTAATGCAGTCCTGGGACAAACTCAGATACGCCCCGATAGTATCCACATACAGCACATCCCCGTCCAAGGCGGAGGGTAGAATCTCTCTGGCGTTACTTTTCTTCCCGGCCAAGACTTCCTCTTCCTCGGGCAGGCAGATGGCGTTTAGGGAGCAACCAAAGCATTTGTTCCGGTTTTCGGTTAGCGGCGGCGGGGCTTCAGTCGCAGCAACCTGCCGGCAAGCCTCGATCACCCGCTCTGTTTCGGCGACCAAATCCGGAGTCAATGGTACCTCTACCCGCGCCCGTGATCCGATATAATATATGTAGGCCCGCTCCGGCAACGTCAGCCCATTATCCTGCATCAAAAGAGCCTGGGCGCAAAGCTGAATTTGATCATTCAGCCAGGGGTCGCGATTGGCCGGTTTCTTGGCCTTCTTGTATTCCACCGGATATCCTGGAGCCCCTTCCTTTTCTTCCACCAAGTCCAGTTTCCCGATAATGCCCAGCCGTTCGGAGGAAAAGGATACCGACCGCCGGTGGATCACCTCCTCCTTTTTGACGGGGCGCGCCTCTCGTTCCCGCATGTCTACGACCCGGTGGCGGCTTCGCCCTTCGATCGTATGGGCATTGTCTTCGAACATACCTAAGACACGCTCCAGGTAAAACCGCCGCGGGCAGTAAACATAGGCGTTAAGGTAAGACACTTGGATATATTCGGCAGAGTCTTTCATCTCTCTTCAATCACCCGGCACAGCCCCATCCCCTGGGTCGTCTTCACTCCAATGCCGGAATAAAAGGCGAATCGTAATAAAGTCCGGTAGAAGTGCTGGAGCGGGGCATCGCATTCAAAGATAAAAGTTAATTGACCAACAGACCCCAGAATCGTGCCGCCGTTTCGTAAGGCGTAGGGAGCGGTGTGAATATCAAAAAAAGAATAACTCACACCCAGGCCGGTCAGGGTTTCCGGCATTGGATCAGGGGCAAACCGATTCCACCTCTTGACGAGATGGCCGAAGATCAACCCCGGCTCCGGCAAAGAATAATGCAGGTCACCTCGCTTAAACGAAACAGGACTTTTGAAATGCAAAGTGATTCTGTCCGAAGCGGACCCGTTGCCTTGCAAATCGTTATAACCGGCTCTTCCTGACCAGGGATTTGACGGCTGCTGCCCCAGCACCACATCCTCGACCAAAAACGACAGGTCGCCCACCGACACCGGCTCCGCCCATAATCCTTTTTCCAGCGTGGTCAGGAAAACATCTTCCAGATCCGGGTGCAAGATAGATAGGCGCACCCAATAGGATTCATTGTTTAAGATGACTCCATTGGATTTCCGGCCCATGATGGGAGAGATGGAATAGGGAGCGGGGCCTTGATGGTCATGGAGTAACGCGCCTAGTCCAGTGTGGGCCGCGGAGATTCGATCAAGAAAAATGGGATGCATCAAGCAATGAAAAGATCGGGGCATCTTACCTCGGGACAATGATCGCAAATTAATTATAGCTGTCACCGGCATATTATCGCTCCAGGTACCACAGGTTGCCTGTGGCCACGATCCGATCGTTATTCAATTTGAAGCATCCGTTTTTCTTTTGTTCAGGCTGATACTGCAACACTCTCTGGTAGCCGTACTTGTAACCTTTGAGAAAGATTTTCGGCAAATTTTTATAACCCAAAATCTGGTCAAAATAGATATCCCTAACGTCCTCTCTAAGAATGCACAACAAACTGTTTTCATAGGCGCTAATGCGGTAGGAGGGGAAGTCATATATTGACCAGCCGCCCCCTTCACCCCATCTCTGCTGATAAAATACTCGCTTGACCTGGGCGTGATAACCACCGCTTTCTATAGACAGATAGTCGCCCACACTGGCAACTCTGAGATCTTCAGAGAGCAGGCGAGGCATATCTTTGGTCAGGCGACTTAGGCCCACTTGAATCGGGTTCTCCGGTCGTCCCGTTTCCTTGTTGATACCCGTGCATAGAGTGACAGATGGTTCCCAACTCCGAGTGACCAGAATACCTCTATCCCACAGAGGCTTACAGGTCAAATCTCCGTCATAAACATAATCCCACAGCATATCAAAGAGAATCTCGCCCATCCAGTCACCTTCGGCCCGTTTAAAATAATCAGTCAACCTCGCCGGGTCCAAAAGATCGTTCATGGCCTCCAGGTCTGCCCAATACGCGTCCCGTTGTCTCTGGCTTAAAGAGCTAAAGTGAGGTCCCTGTTCCCCACGGACAACAATTATTTTCGCTTCCGGCATCCTACCCCGGCGATTCAAGCGACCGGCCAGTTGAACCAGGCTATCGGGGTCGCAGAACTCGGTGATAATCAAATGGGCGTCCAGATCGCAACCCGCCTCTATGGCCGAGGTGGCTAAGATCAGGAAGCCTTGATCATTTTTTTGGTGATCTATGATTTTGTTGATGACGCCCCGGCGCTGCTCCGAGGTCAGTCGGCCGTGATAGACCAGGGGAGCAAGATCGATGAGTTCTTCATATAATTTGATGAGATGCTCAATTGTTTCCGTTCTGACAATGACTCTTTCGCCGGAGCGGTAGTTGTTTCTAACTTGCTGCGCCACAGCTTCCACTAAACTCTCGCCGCCGCCTGGGGCCGATACCAATTCCAGGTGCTTATGGGTATGGACCATCTGGAGACTTTCTGACTGAAAATGCGCCAACTCCTCATGCAATGGTTCCTGACCGGCATCGACCAGGGTCAGGAAGTCGGCAAATTCCTCTGGCAACGTCGCGCTCATCACACACAAATCCTTGCCCTTGGTGTACAGGGCCTCGACGAGCTTTTGAAAATTGGTATAGGCTAACTTATCATAATCATGGGCCTCATCGAAAATGATAAATGGTTTTTTACCCAGGGTAGAGCCGAAGATACGGTGCGGAAAGATGAACGACTTGATCTTTTCGCCGTACCCAAACACGCGGAAAAGGAATTTATCCAGGGTCGTCAGGATGATGTCGTCAGCAAATAGGTGTCGGTGATGATCATTGAACCTGGATTTTCCATCACGGCAAGAATACCGCCGGCAACTACCGCCCATGTCGATGGTGATATCCAATTTGTCATTGCTTCCCGCTGTCAGCCTTTCACCTAGTTGGACGATCCGTTGTCCCATGTCCTCGATTAAGGCTTTTGAAGGAAGGATCATGACCACCCGACGCTGGTCACTCAGGGCGGGCAACAGAGCCGCTTCCGTTTTACCTGTTCCGGTCCCCGCCTTGATCAGCAATGCCGGATAACCGCTGGTCTCATAATAGGCGTCCCACACCTTCTTTTGGAGCGGATTCGGTTTAAATCCCGCTCCCATTGCCTTCAGGTAATAGGTCTCAATGTCCATCGACCACCTCTCTTACCAGATTTATGGTCATTTCCGTCGATTTAAACGTTCCAGTTTCTCTGAGCCACTTATTCATGGTGTTTTTGTCTTTTTCGGCCAACTTATGAAGCTTAGGCTCCTGTAGCTCCATCAACTTGAAAGTCAGGTGGAAAGACACCGGTTCAAAAGGCCAGGGAATGACGGTAAAATCAAAGGATGACGGATCAGGCCGCCAGGTCGTGAACTCCATAAAGGTGCGGCTAACGTCGTTTTTGTTCTCCACCGTCTTGACCGCCAGTTCAGCCTCTAATTGATCAGCCATACACAGCAAATAGAGATCATCGGGAAACCGCATTCTGTCCGCCTCTTGTTGAAGCATGGCCTTTTCCCGATTAATCTGCTCTACCGAGAACTCATGATGCGCCCGAATCAGACCGGCCACGTACGGATCATCATGGGGCACCCTAAACCTGTGTCCCGCAAAACTGTAACCCCATGGTCCACGTTGTTCATTTTGAAATGTTTTGCCGTTCTTGTTTGTCGCGTAGGTGATCCGAAAGGTTTCCCGCTTGCCCAGATCATGGAGATCCACCGCTTTGTCCAATCTGGCTCGGCTTCCGGGGTGAAAGAACTCATCCCGAAACCGGGATAAAATCTCTCGACAGTTGTTGATGTGATTCTCCAACGGTTGGCCGATGGCCCGACTCAAACTCCCATCCTCATAACAAAAGAATATCCTACCCCAATGGTTCATGGCCACCTCCCCAAACCGATTCCACGTCTCCTTGCAAAAAGGCGTCGGGGGCCGAAGCCGGAAATCCCACGCCGTCATCCATTTCCCAATAGGGTCCTGCCATGGTGGCCACGTTCCACCAGGCTCCTATCTGATAATAGCCGTCGACGCCGCCTTTAGCTCCGTTAGTCCAGGTATAGTCTTGGTTCCAGTGATGACCGTAAAGGTTGTAGTAAGTTCCCGAGACCGGTCGACAAGGTTGCGGCACCAGACCTAATGGTTTGAATTCCCCTTCTTTGAGCCATGCCTCCTTAGGACCATCAATCCGGCAGACGTAAACATAGCCTTCCTTTCCCGCCTTGCCGCCGAAGTTCTTTAGTTCCTGCAATGCCTCCAGCGCTTCCCGGTCATAGCTGGCCACCCATCCGGTCAGCAGGTCGCAAAAAAGATAGTCCCAATGGTGAAGCTGATAGTCGTTTGTTTTCTTTTTGGTTTTGCTCTTAATCACCCTTACGATTTGAGAGAATTCTGTATGTCTTGTGGTCTTGGGTCCGTGCCGCCTTGTCTTATGTATTGTCCACTGGTCATGTGCCGGGAAGGCACCCAAGCAACGGAACTCCCGACCCAGGGTGATAGTATATTCACCGCTCTGATCTTGAGGACGGAACCAGTCCTCGTCATATCCCGGCCAATCTTTTCCGTCGGCGATCAGGAGCAGCCTCTTGAGAAATCCACTCATAGTGGTGGGCGGCATGAAGGGATAACTCATAATGTGAAGGAGGCCCGAGGGCATCCGGCGAAAGGTTAGCGGGCCTGTTGGTCTGAATTGGATTTCACTAATCCAAATTGAGTCCATCGTCCTTCCCCCTGTCATGCCTTAAGGTGGTTTTGGTAAAATTTCAAGGCAAGTTCTTGGAGTCTTTTGTGTGCATCGATTCCAGTGAATCGTTTAAAGTCGTCTGTGGCAGGTTCATAGCATGTCTTAGCCAACTTGATGAAGGTTTCAACAGCCTGGCTATTGTGTGTAATGGTCGGGCTGATAATAGGTCGGTCACCCAAAGGCACGCGGTATTCATCAAGGACAAGGAGTGGTTCGTCCTGATGTGTTTTTCCTTCAAGATCATTCCATACTGCCCGGGCGAATGCAACGCCTTTGGGATTTCCCGCCCCAACCCGGTTAAGGCTCATCAAAAAGGCATAGGCTACAGCAGTAAACTCATTTTCCGTCACAGAGATACAGTGATTGCTGACTGGATATAGCAACCCTGGTTGAGCGTATTCCTTGCGGAATGGCATGGGGCTGAATTCTTTTTGCTTAGGATTGGTATCCCCTTCTTTGTGGATCAGAGCGGGATGCATGGCCCGTTGCTTTTCCAATGCAATCTGTGCGGCCACGGCCACTCCACCCGAGTGGGTCAGTCGGCCGATGAAAGTCTTACTTCCGGCCACCATACCGCCATAAACGGCGCAGATGGGGCAATTGTCTTTACAGCAAGTATTGGGTATGCCACAGTCAAGTTCATCCATCAGGAGTTGCCCACCGGCGTCGCTCCACAACAGGCACCTCCTCTCCACCCCTCGCCTTTTAGTTGGGCTGATGTAACATTTCTCCATTTCTCCCTGGGGAGTCCAGACACGCACCTTTTCTACAATATTAATGTTTACTTCCTTTTCGGCGCCGAAGTATAGTTCCTGGGACCCTTCCAAGATGGCATAAATGTCATAATGCTTTCGGGGAGATTCGGACTTAGGCAGTCCGCTCATCGTCTTGTCACTCATGATCAGCTCCTTTGTTTGTTCAGTTAGCTCTCTGAGCCAAGGTATTCGGGGAACATACTCCATAGGGCCAGCTTCACTTGATATGCGAAACCCCGCCAGTCCGCTTCATTTTCAAAAGGTTTTTCCCCTTCATTGCGCAGATTGGCAGTGACTCTGTTTATCCGGTCGGGGCCAATCAATATAACTTGCTTTTCCCAGGCCCATGAGAACTTAGCATTCTTACCAACTCTTTCTTTTCCTTCCTCTAATAACTTGTTTACATCTTCCCCAGACCACTTCAGTAGATCAAGTGCTTTTTCAAAGAAATACGTGTTATCTGGTTGTTTACAGAAAATAAAGTTATTCCATTTTTGTTCCTTGGCTGCAGTGTAGCTAAACTGAATCGGGCGGTCCACATTGTCCAACAACTTACTTATAGCTCTTCTTTTCTCATGTTCGGATTTTTCTTTATCGCGTTCGATGCCTTGGGCCAGCGGCAATAATAATCCGGCAAAGCCGACGATCTTTGGATAATCGGGAATCGGCATGAATTCCTCCTCGTTTAAAATATGTTCCAAATGACTCCAAATATTCTGGAGTTGATTCATTCGCACATCATCTTTATGTATCTTCGGCTTCTTATCCTTAAGATTCTTCTTATCTTTCCGGGCAAGAAGTCTTATAAAGACATAAAATCCGTGAAATAGCTTTCCAGAAGAAGTAAGACGAAGAAATCGTTCAAACCTGCTCTTCTTTGCTTTGTCTCTCTTGTCATTGTACCATGAACCAGATACTTTGGATTCGAACGTCCTTGGGTATAGTTCGGCCAATGAACTGATATACCAAAGTAACCATATAGGTAGCCTGAATGTCTCTTCGCCAGGGTAGACTTCCACCCCAAACCCTTGGGCAAAAATTTCCGGTGGAAAAGTAACCGCCATTTTCCATACTGTGTAATGATAGGCTCCAATTTCTTGGCTAAGCGTTCTTTCGCTTCCTTTTTTCTTCACCTTCTCCTCTATATGAAGTCCTACATATCTTCCTGCTATTACATTT
>JADFYA010000093.1 GCA_015233285.1 Deltaproteobacteria bacterium
AGATTGAACCGATTTGCGCAGATTAGGGCCGAATGAGATATCCGCGTAATATTCAAGAATTAATTTGAAACATTGGTATCAAAACGAATGTTATCTTGATTTAGGAGATGAATGTTATCATACTTCGAGGAAAATGTCAAGCGGAAAGAGGCGGCGGTCGGTGAATCGTCACTGTAAACAGGCAGCCGGAGCGATCATCAAGGAAGTCGATCTCCGGCCAGGCAGCCAGCGCCCGTTTGATGCCGGAGCCCAGACCTTTATAAGGCAGCAAGCCCTTGGCGATGAACGAGGCCAGTATCGGATTGCGGATATTGGAGTTGCCCGCCTTGATTTTGGCCACCGTCAGGTTGTTGGGCAAATGGCCGGGGCTGATAATCTCGATCCGGTTGTCATACACGAAAACCCGGATGGGCGCGTTGACCAGATAATCCCGATGCGCCAGGGCGTTGACCAGAAGTTCTTCAAAAACCGAAGGTGTGATTTCCGGAATCCCAGGTGAATTAACGCCCTGCCCAGCCTGCACCTTGTGCAAATTACGCATCACAAAACCCATTGATTCATCAAAGATTTTGCGCAAGGGGCCGGAAAAATCCTCGGTGTCCAGGTACTGGCCGGGGTGAATATCGTTACCGGGATACCGGATGGCTTTGACTATGAACTGTGGCTTTATCCATTCAGGCCGCTCAGCGAAAAGCAGCACTCCAGCCAGATTCAACCGGCCGTCATCCGTGGCCAGGTTCATGTTCTGAAGCAGCCGCAGAAGCTCGTCCGGTGAATCCGGAAACTCTTGCTGGTACACATCCCTTAAGAAATCTCGAAAGCGTAATTTGTCGAGCTTATCGATGCCGGCCTTGGTCGGCAATTCATCGGCGTAAAACTGGCCGACGCTCTGGAACAGACGGCGTAGCTCCTCCTTGGTGTTCACCCGCCGTTTGTCGGCTCCACATTTGAACCAGATGACCCCGTTCTTGTCGAAATAGGGCTTGTCGATCCCCTTTGGCACGGTTAACACGATGACGATGCGGCCGTTTTCCAGAAGGATATTTTCAGTTCGTACAACCAAAGGGCTCCGCACCTGCTGACTGGCCGCGTTGCCGATAAGCTGATTGATCCGGCTTACATCCTTCGGCGACAAGCCCGGTAAGGCTCCGTCGTCCCCGACGCCGATCAAAATGGCCCCGCCTTCGGAATTGGCAAACGCCGCCATCTCAGCGGCCAAAGAGTCAATATTGCGCACATCCGCCTTGAACTGGCGATAGCTGTCTTCGCCGAGAGCAATTTGGGACAGAAGCTCATTCCGGGTCATATCAAGAACCTTTCCATTGAAGTGGCTAAGCGGACACCATTCACCTCCGGCATCTCTTCCCCCTCCCTCAATCCCACCGTAATCCAGAGTTCTATCGCGTCGATCAGGTTGTCCCGGGCCTGTTCAAAATTGTCGGCCTGAGTCATGCATCCAGGAAGGACCGGCACCGTGGCCACCACACAACCGACCTCAGTATCCTTTTGATACTCAGCCACTTTAAGGGCAGTTTTGACATATTCATGCAAGCCGACATACCTCATATTTCCTCCAGTATTAACTTCTGCCAATTTGGATTAAATCATGTAAAGTACGCCTCCAGGTCTAGCAACACACCTATAGATACCTCTTGTCAACCAAGCGGCCTTGGGATATAATGAAATTAGTAACTCATTGATTAAACCTTATTCACCAAGGAAACAGTATGACTTCGTTGAGGCTCGAACTATACGACCAGGAGTTGGCCCGGAAGGTGTTAGCTTTCTTGGAAACTCTTCCGGCTGAATATGTTAAGATCATTCAAGAACCAGATGAGTTGCAAGAGCGGGATATCCTATATGTTGAGGATGAAGAGCTGGCCGAGGCGATCAAGTATTCCCAGCGGGTTGATCGCGACGAAGAGGCTTTGACTATTGCTGATTTCCTGGATAAGATAAGAAAAGAAGGCTTGGTTTGACCAGTATGGCGGCCGATCACATTGGAAACACGAGGTGATTTCTATAAACACTTCCCCGGCTAACATATACCCGGCCAGAAATGCATTCCTTAGACCAATCCGGAACTCGCGGCCCGACAACCTACCCCGCAACACGTAACCCGCAACACGTAACCCGTAACACGTAACACGTAACCCGCAACTCGTAACACGTAACCCGCAACTCGTACCTATCAGTATTTTCCCTTCAGGCGTATTCTTCCCGGAGATTATCTTATTTTATTTATTTTAATAATGACTTCCGTTCCTCCATCCCGCTTGACCTCCACTTCTCCACCAAGCTGATGGGAGACCAGGCCGGTAATCAGTTCCCAGCCTAACGACGAGATGTTCCTCAAATTCAATTCTTTTGGCATACCTACCCCGTTGTCGCAGACGATCAGGTCCATTCCGTCGTGGCCGCGAGGACACAGGGAAACCCGGATTTCCCCTGTTCGATCACCCGGAAAGGCATGTTTAAGACAGTTGGAGACCAATTCATTGAGCACCAACCCGCATGGAATGGCCGTATCAATCCCGATGGAGATATTCGCAATCTCCGTCTTCAAGGTAATTTTGCCGGGCCTGATGCCGTAGGACTTGAACAGGGTGTTGGTTAGACTGCTGATGTATTGTTTAAAATCCACATAAGCCAGGTTGGGAGAACTATAAAGCCGTTCATGGATCAAGGCCATAGACCGGACCCGGCCCTTAGTCTCTCCTAAAATATTCCGGATCTGGGGATCCGGGGAATACTCGCACTGCATATCCAACAACCCGGCAATGACCAACAAGTTATTCTTCACCCGATGGTGGATTTCTTTGAGTAAAACTTCTTTTTCTTTTAGTGAAGCCGCAATCAACCGCTCCGCCCGGAGGCGGTCGGTAATGTCCCGGACGGCGGCAATAACCACTTTCCGTCCTCCTAAGGTTAGCGTATTGGCAGTTATCTCAACAGGAAAGACAACGCCATCTTTTTTCAAATGATATCGGAGGGGAACATGATTGACCGGGTTTTGGTTGTATTCTAAGGTTTTATTCGGCTCGGCCGATATGACGGTATTGGGCCGTCCGATCAATTCTTCCGGGGAGTAGCCGTACATCTGGGAAATGGCCCGGTTAACATCAATAATTTGACCGGTACCCTGTTCGGTCAAGAAAACACTGTCCGACTCGGCATCGAAAAGCGTCCGGTATTTCTCTTCACTAGAACGCAGTTCTTCTTCTCTCTGCCGCAAAGCCTCCTCAGCCTTCTTTCGTTCGGTAATATCCATCCCCAGCTTTAGGATCAGGGGAGATCCGTCGATATCCATGAAGGGATAAGCATAAACCTGGAAAATCAACCCATCAGGGCTGGCCCACTCCCACGTTTCAGGCTTAAGGTTTTGCAAGACACCTGCGGCCGTACATGTCCGGCAAGGTTGAGATTGGTTGTAAAACAACTCATGGCACGTCTTTTTTTCCGGACCGCCCAAGAGATTCTTAAAGTACAGATTGGAAAACCTGATTGAATAGTCCGGTCCCACCAGACACACAAATCCGGGCAGATTGTTCAATATGGCAAAGAATCTTCTCCGTTCGCCCTCTAATGATATCTCCACCCGGCGGCGTTCTTCCACTTCCTGCTCCAGATTCAGGGACTTCAAATTGACTTCAGCCAGAGACCGGCGCAGATCATCGGCCATCATCTTAAAGTTGTCGGTCAACACGCCAAACTCATCATCCCGGACCGGTATCCCGTCCATAGCCGCAAAGTCACCCCGGCCCAAGGCCTTAGCCCGCGCCGCCAGATCATCCAGGGGCCGGCCTAAGCCTCTGGCCAGTTGCCAGATGAGCCATATGGACAACAAGAGCATGACCGCAAACATCAAGAGCATGACCATGGTCCGTCTTTTTATTTCCCCCAAAAGGGAGTCTTTAAATGCCACAGCCCGGATAACCGGGATATTCCCTCCGTATCCCCGGTATCCTTTGTTGGCCGCGACGACGGTGATCCGGTCCGGTTTGTCCAACACCCGAATGCTGCTCCGACCTTCCTTGAGTTCAGCCACGACCGATTGAATCGTTTCCACATCCTGGGCCATGGAGCAAATTGATTTCTTGTCAAAGCTGGAATAAAGGATTCGCCCCTCGGAGGAGATGAGTTCCAACCTGACCTTTACCGGAATCAATCCCAGATGGAATTCTCGCACTAGATCGTAAACCCGTTCGATTGGAATTCTGGCGGCCAGGACCTGACCCGGTTGGCCCCGTTCGTCCCGCACCGGTTCAAAAATAGTCAGAAGTACTCTCCCCTGGACTTCAGAGAAGGTGAAGTCAATTAACTGCGACGTCCCGGCCAGGGCCTTTTTAAAAGACGCGGGTAGCCCGGCCGGTTGGCCTATGTCCAAGTTGCTGGTATCCGCCAGGACCATCCGGTGGGCGTCATATAGTGTCAGGCTCTCATATACCTTGTATCTATCCCGATATTCGGTCAGCCGCTTGGTAATTGACTCCCGGTCGGCATAGGCGGACGTTATAACGGCATCAGAAGATAGAAGCGACAGGTCGGAAATCCGTTGAAAGAAAAAACGGTCGAGAGAATTAAGCACATGAGCTGTTTCAGACTCGAACCAGCCCAGGAGATACCGTTCTTCTCCCTTTATCCCATAGGAAAAAAAGACCGTCAGCAACATCCCGGCTGAAAGGCCGAAGAGCACCAGATAGGACAAAATGATCTTGGTTTTAAATTTCATGGGTTGTTCCCGATCTTCGCACCCTGGACGAATGACCCGGCCAAAATTGCCTCCAGGTTGATGTCCGGCCCCACTTGACCGGTATTATAAAAATGCGTAATCATATAGTTTCCAGAGGTGAACAAGGATGTCGGGGACGAGGACCTTTTAAAGGCTCTTAGATTGTCATCTCGGGTGGCGTGATGCACTCCTGGGTAGGCTGTACGCAGGCTTTCTCGGGACGTTTTCAAGAATGCCGCGGCGATTTTAATCGTTTCCTCCGGGTGTTGCAGACAATATTCCTGGGCCCTCAACAAAGCCGTAACTACCGCCTGGACCTGGTCCGGCCGCGATTGCACAACATCGGCCCGAAACCCCACCAAATCGGTTATAATCCCCAGGGAGTCGCCGGCTTTGCCGATGACGTGGTAACCCCTGGCCAGACCTTTTGAGGTCACCGGTTCCCAGGTGTGGCCCGCCGAAATACTTCCGGCCTCCAACTCATCCAACACCTTCATCGCCGGAACTAGTTTAAATATCACGTCTGTTTCCTTTATCCCATTACGCTTAATAAAATCAAGCACAAATATATGAGAAAAGGAATTCAGCGCCTCAAAACCGATCACCCTCCCTTTCAAGCCGGCGGGAGTTTCGACCGTTGAAGAAGCCAGAATCACATCTGCCGAATCTGAAAAATCAGTGACATAAACGACATTGATGGGGGTTCCCCGGGCCGACAGAAAAATCATGTCACTCAATACCCCACTTGAGGCATCGATCTCCGCCGTTTCCAGCAGGCGATTCATTTCCGGGTTGTCCCGGCACAATACCAGGTCAACCAGCACGCCCTCCCGCTCAAAAAACCGCTTTTCTTTGGCCACGTAGATATGAAAGAATCCAGGCCATTCGATCACAGCCAGCCGCACCGGCGGCCTGGGGCCGGCAGGTTGCTCCAGGCCATGAAACCAATACCAGCCCATCGGCAAAATAACTAAACAAGCAATTAGGGCCACTAGCCGGCCAGTCCGTTTCATCCTTATCTCTCAAGTTATAAGTTATGATTTAGGGGCAGCGAAACGCCCACTCTTCCTCATTTGACTATACTGATTTTATGAGATTAGTCAAACGGGAAAGCTATATTTAACACGCTTATAATTGCCGCTATGCAAAGCAACCGTGGCAGGTTACTCGTGAAAGTCAATCTGCGACAAGCATCGGGTAATCGGCAACCACGTCTCCTCAAAAAGAGACAATTATGACGGTCGGGGTATAAGTCCGCTTTAAGAGAGGCCGTTCCTGGATTAGCCGGCCTGATGTCTTCATATTTCCACAAACTGGGAATGATGAATATTGACATCCAAAAATTATTGAGCTATTTCTTTAATCAAGAAAGGAGAATGGATGATGAAAATTCTCGCGGAGATCAAGAAACAGTGCCCCAGCACCGCGGCAAACACCAAGAGCTGCAATTGCTCCTACGCCGGTTGTGAAAAACACGGCCTATGTTGCCAGTGCTTGAGCTATCACCGCTCCCGGCGAGAATTGCCGGCCTGCTATTTTCCGGATGAGGTCGAAAAAACATACGACCGATCCATTCGCAAATTCATCGAAATAATGAGCTGACCAGACTATGAACCAGGAACATGAATTAGATGAAATCATTAAACTATTGGCCGACGTGATAGAAGCCCGGTCCGTCTTGCTGTTCCTATACCGCAAGGAGGAGAGCGCCCTGACCCTGGCCGCGGCTCAATCATCGAGCAAGAACCTGGATCACCAAGTCAAATTGGCCCCTGGAGACGGCGTGGTCGGGTGGGTGCTAAAGAACGAAAAGCCGTTAAATCTGGCTACGTTTGAGCGGGATGAGCAGGCTCTGAGATACTACTCTAAGCGGGAAGAAACAGGCTCGATCCTGGCTGTTCCGCTGGGTCGGCCTCGGGGGGTGCTTTTAGCCGACAGCCCCACCAAACATTTTTTCACCGAACGGCATTTCAGACTCTTGGAGCAATTCTCCGACATGATCTGCCGAGTCTTGCGGCACCATCAAGTCTCCCAAAGGGGAAAGCTATACGCTGATCTTTTGGATCTCGTCTACCGAATGGATCACCTGCCCATTTCATTTCATGATCTGAACACTTATTTCGGTGCGCTATTAAGAATGGGCCTGGAATTCTCCGGTCAAGATCTGGTCTTTATGACTCTGCTCAATTCAGACGGCCGGACCTACCGGGTAGAATTGTCTGATGGCCGTTTAACGCCCAAGACCAGAATTGACGGTGATCATCCTGTGGAAAAGGGTATGGTCGGCCGGGTGATGTCTAAAGGGACATCCTTGGTGATGAAAAAGACCAATTTCAACCGGTCCATGTCATATGCGTTTTCACCCAAAGACAATTTAAACGAATTCAAATCCTTTATTGGGTTGCCCATTACCAATGGCGACAATATCCGCGGGGCCGTATGTTTTTTAGGTCTCCAGGAAGGTGCTTGGGAACCGGATAGGATTCACGTCTTATCTATGCTGGTAAAGAGAATTTCTCACGCGTTGGAGACCCAATTGGAAAACGCCAGGCAAACCAACCTGGCCGCGGCAGCCAATGAACGTTATCCTTATTAAGTAATCCGGCCGTGGAACCGACTTTTAGACACGTTGTCCCGGATTCAGGCGTCAAAGCAGTCTATCTTTTTTCATTATCTATTGAAGCTACGCCCGGCGTGGTTAGACTTTTTCATGTTTCCATATTCTATTGAGGCTGAGAGCCGGCAGGGCCGGGACGGGGAGCCATCTAGTGCCTTTGCCGGGTGTATGATCTCCTCGTTGACAAAGCACATGACCGGTGGAAAGACGCTCCCGGCCGGCCGTTATGTTTGGACATCTCTTAGCGGACAGCAGTCTGTATACTGTTCATTGTTTTCATCGACCATTAACCAGAAGGACATGATTATGAAACAGTTCCCACCCGAAAACAGGGTGTTGGCCGTATACGAAGTGCAAGGGAGGTTGAATTGCTTTGGTGAATTTGACAATGAGGATGAGATCTGCCTCCAACGCTGTGGATTAAATATCAATTGCGCCCTAGCTAAGCGCCGGTCCGAGGATATTCAGCTTATGGACGATTCAATCTTTCCCTATCCCTGTTCTGAATTTGAGTAATATCAATATATTCCCTCCCGGATAAGACCTTTCGACGGTGTCCTAAAATTCTTGTAAAACAATCGCTGTACTTTTCATGCCCCGATTTTCCTCGTCGCTTGTTGCCTTTTCATAACCATCTGGTCGGTCTCATCCAAATTTTCTCTTGATTTTGCCATGTCTTCCAGGCACAATAACGGAGGAGGCAGATTATGGAATATTTCGATACGTTGTCGGTTTATGAGCAATTATGGGGAACTGCCCTCGACGAAAAGGCGATTTAGGCCTTGTCCAATATCTTTCGGAGCACTCAGCGCCAGCAACTTGAGATTTCTCCGCTACCGATCCTCCCTATTGACCTGACTTTGGCCCAGCCAAGTTCAAACACGGCCGGATTATGCCGGCTCCCCGGATTAGCTGAAAAGGTGATCCGGAACTTATTACACACAATCATACTCCCGCCTGACCCGCTCCTCACCGTAACTCCTTTCCAATCTCCTGATAGTGAAGTGGCCACGGGCTAATCTCTGAAAATGATTAATGAAAATAGTATTAACGGCTGCTCCGCTGGCCGCCCCCACTATAGGAATCGACACCGCGGCCGCCTTGTCCGACACCACTACCCCGAACCGACCGGCGATTGTCGCGATAAACCTGACCAGCGCCGGCGCCGCCTCATCGGCTACTCCCCTTTCAACAATATGCTGCGCCGCCTCAGACAAAGTCCGGGTCAAAGCGGATCTGATCACATAGTAGCCCGTTTGTGTGCCGCTTCCACCGCGGCTATCACCCAGAGCGAATACTTCCAGGCAAGCCAGCCTGGCCTCAATGCCTTTCACATCCTCCCCTTCACTCCGGGCGATGTCGGCGATGGACCTGAGCATAATGGTCGTGGTAAGCGGCAGTTCCACGGCCAGGGCGGGCAGTCCGAAAGCACCGCCGACGCAGCCTGAAACCGCCGCAAATACACGATGAAACCGGTCCGAAGACCGCCCCAAAAGGACCGAGGAATCATCCTCCAGGGTCAATAACGCACAATGTAGAGCTGCATGCAGCGCCTTACTGGTTATCTTCTGAACTTGGAGGAACCAGTTTCGAGGCAGGTTCCGAAACCCAATTTCAATCGGAACACCCATAATCTTGACCATCCGGGAAGCCAGACTGGGGCTTTCCAGCAACCTTTTGGCCTCGGCCAGGTCTTCAAGATCATCGTCCAAGAAATACATTTTCACCTCATCGGAATAAATATCCCATTCACGCAAAAAAATCACTTGCCGTCGCGATAGATGGTGTACTATAGCCTTTCTTTTGTTCAGATTCAATCAGATTGCACCGATTAGCGCTGATTCGGGCCAAAATAGGTCTGTAGGTCTTTTCCATCTGCGTTACTCAGTGAAATCTACGGATACATTTCTCATCCTTAACAAAAAACTCGTCTGACTCAGGTTAAACATTAACTAAAGAAAGGAATGATCACCACCAATGATAAACACCAACGACCACTTAAAGCGGCTGGAAGATATTATTGGGTCTAGTGGCTCAATGCTGGTGGCTTTTTCCGGTGGGACAGATTCCACACTGGTCACCTGCGTGGCCCGCCGCGTTTTAGGCAAAGACAAGTTGCTGGCCGTCACCGCCGGGTCCAGGTTAACCCCCCAGGGTGAAATTGAGGCAGCGCGATCTCTGGCCGCCCACATGGACGTGACTCACCTTGTCATTTCAGCCCCCGACGTGACCGACCCCATCTTCTTGGTTAACGACAAGCTGCGCTGCTATTACTGTAAGAAACTCATTTTCACGCCTCTCCTGAGCCTGGCCGGGAAACACGGGCTGGCCGTAGTCGCCGATGGAAGCAACACCGACGACGAAAAGGACTATCGTCCGGGAGCCGCGGCCGCGGCCGAACTGGGCATCCGCAGTCCTCTCCGGGAGGCGGGCCTGAGCAAAATGATGATCAGAAAGATCAGCCGATCCCTGGACCTGACCACCTGGGACAAACCTGCCCAAGCCTGCCTGGCCAGCCGGGTCCCTTACGGGGAGCCCGTGACCGAAGAAAAGTTGACCCGGATTGAACAGGCGGAAACCATTTTGCATCGCGCCGGCTTCGATCAGGTGCGGGTCCGACATCATGACAGCCTGGCCCGCATCGAACTGCTCGAAGACGATGTCTCCCGGCTGGGCGGCGATTATTATCTTCGCCGGGAGATCGGCCGGGTGTTTAGGCAGCTAGGTTTTTCTTATGTCTCTCTTGATCTTCTGGGTTATCGGACCGGCAGCCTGAATGAGGTATTGGAGGAATAGACGACGGTAGTGGCGCCTACCTTGATCAGGATCAAGCCGGTAGAATGATCCGGAAAGTGCTCCCCCGGCCGGGTGTGCTTCGAACTTCCACCCGCCCTCCATGGGCCTGGACAATATGTTTCACGATGGTCAAACCCAGTCCGGTACCGCCCAGCTCTCGCGACCGATTCTTATCCACCCGATAAAATCGCTCGAACAACCTGGGCAAGTGCTCTGGAGCGATACCCACGCCGGTGTCGGAAACGGCCATGACCACCCGCTTCGGCTCCGAATGGACCTTTAAGGTCACCGTCCCCCCTGGTTGGTTGTATTTGACGGCATTCTCCATCAGATTCAACAAAGCCTCTATCAACTGATCCCGGTCGCCCATAAATGAAGCAGGAGCCTCGGACAAATCATTAAGCAACTCCACTTTTCGGGACGCGGCCAGTTCGGCGATGGTAAAATGGACGTCCTCAGTCAACTCCACCACGTTGATGTCTTCCATCTGAGGGAGCGCCTCTCCTGATTCAATCCTGGCCAAATCCAGCAAATCATCCACCAGGTTTCTGATTCTGATCACGTGACGGTGGATCGTCCCCACAAAATTGGCAGCTACTTCAGGTTTTCCTAAAGCTCCTTCCAGCAGCGTTTCCGTCGCCCCTTGGATGGCCGTCAACGGTGTCCGCAACTCGTGTGAGACATTGGCCACAAAATCACGGCGCACTTCATCTATTCTCTTTCTCT
>JADFYA010000094.1 GCA_015233285.1 Deltaproteobacteria bacterium
TCATACTGAATCACCCGCAAAGACAAACTGGCCGGAAACCCTTTCCCGGTGCTGTCAAAAAGCTCTTCCTGGTAGTTTTCCAACTGCCCTTCCGCCATTAGTTTATTCAGCATTTCCATCCGGTCTGCGCCGGAGTTCCGGTAAAAATCCCTGGCGTTCATCCCAGCCGACAAATCTTTATCATCATACTTAAACATCTTCAGGAACGCATCATTGTAAGAGAGCACTCTCCCGCCGACGGCCGTGATGGCGATGCCCACCGGGGCGAAGGTAAAAAGATTCCGGTATTTTTCTTCTGATTCCTTTAACATCACTTCAGCCTGTTTTCGGGCGGTAATATCCGTGCCAACCACCAGCAGGCAATCCTCCCGACCGGAACGCAGCCCACGGGCCGAGAGCAGGGCATCAATAATTGTTCCATCCTTCTTGCGGTATTGGAGTTCAAAGCCGATTAATTCGCCTTTTTCTTTCAGTTCATCGATCAATCTTTGCCGGTCTTCCGGATTGGCCAATAAATTTAGCTCAAAGGGCGTCTTACCCAGGACCTCCTCACGGGGATACCCGGTGATCCGGCAAAAAGCCTCGTTGGCTTCTAAGTATTGGCCACCTTCGAGTCTGGTCAGGGTGATGGCGTTGGGGGCCGTTTGCAGGATGGTCCGATAGCGCTCTTCACTCTCCCGGAGAGCTTGCTCCACCTCTTGCCGGCGGACAATCTCCCTTTCCCTCTCCATAATTTGCGTTGCCATTTCCTCAGCCTGGCTGTTGAGCAGGGCTTCCCGCTCCTGGTGGTAGTCAATCCGCCGCTTGAGTTCCTCCGGAGGCACCCGTAATTCAGCCAGCTTCCGGGCATAGACGTCGGACAAGGCCAGGGATTCGGTTAAAGAAAAAATCATTCGTTCCGGCAAAGCGCTATGGGCCGCGGCGGCCCCAATGGACCCGGCCAGAGACCGTTCGACCGCGCTGTTCAATTCAGCCAGTTCCGTAATGGAAATCCATTCCTTTCCGGCCAACCCCAGGGTCATGATACAGTCATCAACTATGTTTTTCGCCCGCGATGAGGGAAAATACCGGGCTAATCTTTTTTCAAACAGGTCTTTTTTCTCCGATAAATTGATGTCGGCCTGACGAACCACAGGCGCCCCTAACGTCCGGCCGGGCCGGAGAGCGGTAACAAACTCCTCGGCCAGTCTTTGTTCCTGGTCACTCCCTTTAAAATAAAGCGCCCCGATTAAGTAAAGCCCGATGTTCACCAGCATGGTCCAGAAAACCGTATGGGTTACCGAATCCAGGCCGGTCACGCCCAAAAAATGTTCCGGAGCCATCAATTTCAGACCCCAGGGGCCGTCTGTCAAGAGGGCTGGAGACAACCAACCATTCCTGACAAAGGCCGGAATCAATTGGGTATAAATCCACATGGCAAATCCCGCGGACATGCCCATCAGGGCGCCCGGTTTGTTGCCTCGGCGCCAATATAAGCCGCCGATAATGGCCGGAGCAAACTGCAAGACGGCGGCGAAGGACATAATCCCGATGTTCACCAGGAGGTAAAATTCCCCGACTGCCTTCTCGAACCAGTATCCAGATAGAATAATCAGGGCAATGGCCATCCAGCGGCACGGCAGCAGGTATCGGCGCAGAAAGCCAAGTTGCTTAAAGGACGAGATCAGAGGCATGAACAGGTGATTGGTCACCATGGTCGACAAGGTCATGGAAGAAAGAATGATCATGGCCGTAGCCGCGGAGAAGCCGCCCAAAAATACCATGAGAGACAGCCACTGCTGCCCCGCGGCCATGGGTAGGAGGAGCACGAACATGTCGGCTTTGTCGACCGGATGACCAGACAACAGGCCGGTCATGGCCATGGGCACCACAAACAGGTTGATCGCGATCATGTACACCGGGAACAGCCACATGGCCGTCGGAATGTGTCGCTCGTCAAAATTTTCCACCACGGCCACGTGAAACTGCCGGGGCAAGAACATAATGGCCGACATGGACAGGACCAGGTAACTGGCCCAGGTAAGATAAGAGCTGTCCCGGCCGTCACCGGTGATCATCAACTTGTGCCAGGGACTAAGTTGAAATCTTGCGATAATATCTCCAAACCCATCGTAGAGATAATAGGTGACGAAGATCCCCACGGCCAGGAAGGCGACCAGTTTAACCACCGACTCCAGGACCACGGCCATGACCAGGCCCTGGTGCCTCTCAGTGGGATCGATCCTTCTAGCCCCGAAGACGACCGTAAACAGGATCATCAAAGCCACGACCAGGATACCCACATTACTTTGGGCGGCCTCCGATTCCGGCCGTTGCGTCAATATCCCGAAGGTGGAGACAACAGCCTTTAACTGCAAGGCAATATAGGGCGTGAGACCCACCAAGGCAATAATCGTGGCCAGGGCCGCGACAGCCTGGGACTTATCATACCGCAGGGAAATAAAATCGGCAATGCTGGTGATCCGGTAGGTGTTTTTGATGCGGACCATCTGACGTAAGATAGTCCACCAGAAGATGGAGACCAGGGTGGGGCCCAGGTAAATGGTCAGGAACAACATCCCGGAGTTGGCCGCCTTACCCACGCTCCCGTAATAGGTCCAGGACGTGCAATAAACAGCCAGGGACAAGGAATAAACTACCGGGTGATTGCTTGGATTTTTCCCGCCCTGGGCCCGGCGTTCAACGACCAGGGCGGTTATGAACAGCAGGCCCATGTAAAGGCAAGTAATGGCCAGGAGAAGCGACGAACTAAACATCAGTCCCGGCGTCCTCCTGCTGATTCTCTTCAGCCCTAGTCGAGACTGAGTCTCCCGCGGCCAGGGCCGGCACCCCGACCAAAAAAATCCAAATGATAAAAAGATAACTCAACAAAAATCCAGGTTCCCGGTATTCGGGCCCGGCCCAAAATGGCCAGCTCAGCAGGAGCCAGACCAGACCGAAAGCCAGCGCCGTGGACCCGGGTACTTTCATCAGATGGCCAATCCCACGCATGAGGTGCCCCCGGTTGTCTATTTGAGCCAAGGGATAATTGATATTCGGGAATAGAGAAGTTGCGGAAGCGGCGGAACGAAGGAAAATTTCAGGGAATGGGAATTTGCTTCTCCGGACATCGGACGATTGGCGTGACATTAATAAGTTATAAGATGCCGGTATCCCCTTCGCTCGGATAGATTATATGGCAAAGAAGTAGCGATGTCAAGTGTTACGGGACGAAGACAAAAAACCGACCGGTCAAAAAAACATTTATTTGTAAGTCAGTTACGGAGCGTCCCTTGATAGTAGCGGCAAAGATCGTTTAACCGGCACTGGGGGCAGGCAGGTTTGCGGGCCTGGCAGACAGCCCGGCCATGGAGAATGATTTGGTGTGAGAAATCCACCCAATGGTCTTTGGGGATAAGTTCCATCAAGGCAAACTCGATCTTGACCGGATCCTCATGATCGGTCAATCCCAGGCGCTGACTAACCCGGGCCACATGGGTATCGACCACAATCCCAGGGATGCCATAAGCCGACCCCAGCACACAATTAGCCGTTTTCCGGCCGACACCCGGCAACGACACCAGTTCGTCGAGGGTAGTTGGGACCCGGCCGTTAAATCGGGCCACAATTTGAGCGGCGCAATTCTTCAAATTCTTGGCCTTATTCTTAAAGAATCCGGTGGGCCGGACATCTTCTTCCAGTTCGGTCAGGTTGGCTTCGGCCAGGTCCTGGGGCCCGCGGTACTTCTGAAATAAGGTCTTTGTCACTTCATTAACCCGGACGTCGGTACATTGGGCCGAAAGGATCGTGGCGACCAACAGTTCAAAGGGATTGCCGTAATTCAACGACGTCTGGGGATTAGGATAATATTTGTCCAGCCGGTTAATCAATTCGGAAACATCCAACATAATTCGCCTCCTTACGCCGCCGTTTATTCGCCCTGGTTCCGTACAATGTTGGGGATGAGCTCCCTTCGATGACTGCAAAGATCATATCGCCCTTGTCCGGCGTTTCTTCTTATTTTAAATAAATCAGCAAACATGATCATGGCGTCTCGCCACAAACGGACTCTAGAGCCATTGGTATTGACCAGCTTAACCGGGGTTCGTTTAATGACCAGCCCAAATTTTACGGCCAGAAAAATAACCTCCACGTCAAATCCGAATCCAGGGATGGTTAATCGTTCAAAGATTGCTTTTGCCGGGTTAGCCTTAAAAAATTTTACGCCACATTGGGTATCGAACACCTCTTTGAACAGGACTAAATTTATGAGGTGGGAAAAAACGCGGCCGGCAAAAAGGCGGATTTTATTTTGATTAGGATTGATCACCGATTCTTTCAGATCCCGCGCCCCGATAGCTAAATCAACCCCACCTTCAACAGCCGCGATCATGGAGTCTATACAGGTTAAATCCACCGGTAAGTCGGCATCGATAAATCCTATAATATCACCTGTGGCTTGTTTGACTCCGCTGGTCACGGCAGAGCCCTTGCCTTGATTATTTTTTAATTCAATTAGGGTAAAATTCCTCACCTGATAATCTTCGATGGCCGCTTTAGCCGCCGCCGAGGTGTTATCCCGGCTGCCGTCATTAACAACGATAAGCTCATAGCAAAGCCCACGCTGGTGCAAGAAAGCGTTAAGCTCCTGGATAGTCCGCCCGATTCTTTGAGCCTCATTATAGGCAGGGATAATTATGGAAATGAACTTATTCCGGCATGAGTCAGGTTTCAAAATCTTGTAATCCTCCAGGTCGAGCCCATCCCGAGGCGGGATCAACATACACAAATTACGGCCGTTCAAGGCACCTTGGTGGAATATCAGTTTTTAACATGAGACGGCGATAAAAGTTTGTGCTTCATGTCCTGTTCCAATTCGGTTAGAATCCGGGTCAAGCCGTCATTCCAGCCCCTGGCCAGGGCTTGAGGAGAGTCATTGGATAGAGCCACAGTTTGCCGGTACTGCTTCTGAAAAATGATGGGCGTTTTCCCATCCAGGGACTGGACCAGAAAGAATTGCATCTCCAGGACCGCCTGAGGAGTCCGACTATTCCGGTAATCCCCATAGAGCGAGTTGACGGCTCCCTCCAAAATATAATTGGGTGATACATAACTGGGCGTGTCCACCACATTCTGAAACAGGCCGCCGGCCGTCATCCAATTACGGATTACCTCCGTGACCATCAGGCCCGGTGACAAAAAAAATTCATTATAAAAATCTGATTGATAGCTTAAATCGACCTGACGGTAAACAAAATTCTTGCCGTCATATCTGGGCGAGACCGTGATGTTGCGAAGCATCAACACCGGTCCGACTTGGGGCCCGACATCGCTTCGAGGCCGAGTGATATCCAGGGCATAATAATGCTTATCCGGATAGCTCTTGTCCAGCTTAACGCACCCGGTCAGCCAGATGAACACGGCCATGGTTAAAGAACAGGCTAATAAGGTTCTTCCTTTCATCGTTTTTCTCCCGGGGACGACTTGGCTGGGGCATCGCCAAACAGGCTTTGGGCCGGATACTTTTTGGCATTCTCAGTTAATTCTTTTACGTTTTCAGAGATTTGTCTAATGTTGACAACCACCTTTTCGATGTCTTGCTGCTGAAAGGCGACCAGCCGGTCAAGCCGCTCCAAAGTAGCTCGGAGTTGATTGAGCGTATTGGGCAAACCGGCTGAAAATGTGTCCAGGTTTTTAGCCATGTGATCTATGGTGGCCGTAGTCTCTTTCAGCGTGGAAATGCTCTGAGCCAGGGGTTTTCCCGAGGTTTCCATAACTCGCCTGGCCCCGGCCATGGTCTGAGAAGCATCAGCTATTATCTGTTTCAGAGGTTTTTCTGATTTCAGGATTAACTGACCAATTTTTTGGTTGGTTTCACGTGTCTCAGCGACCAACATAACGGCCTGGCGGCTGATCTCCTTCACATCCACCCCGCCCAACTTGTCATTCACCTTAGACACTATCTGTTCCATGTTGAGGGCCAGATCACGTATGTCGATCTTGTCAAAAGTTCTCATCACCCTGTCTAGAGCGTCACTCAGCCTGGAAATCGTGTTAGGGGTGGACGGAATATAAAGATATTTAGATGTCCAATCAATTTTCATAGGGGGATTATAGGCTGGATCAACAAAATCCCATTCCATATAGGCCGTGCCGGTCAGACCCTGAGGCGCTAGATGCACCCGAAGCCCCTTCTCCACGTCAGATTTTATCGCCGCATACACCTGCTCCTTGGTCGAATCACCTAACTCCAGGATGGTTAAGGACATTCTGACCATGACGTGGCGCCGGTCAACGCCATAGGTAGCCGCCACCAGAGCGATGTCCTCTACCTTGCCAATTTGGACGCCCCGATACTTAACGGGTGAGCCCCGGTCCAACCCTTGCACCGAGGTGTCAAAGTAAGTCTCAACCATCACCCGTTTTTGAAAGATGGCCCCGGCGCCCAAGACTACAATGGCCACAATGGCAATGGCCACGGCAATAATGACGAATAGTCCGATTTTAAAATAATGAGCTTGAGCGCTCATTGATCATTTCCCCCTACCGGGTTACGGGTTGCTTGTTGCTTGTTGCATGTTACTCGTTTTTCATCCAGTTGGGGTCACTTCGCGATTAAAGAATTGGCGCACCCCAGGGTTGTCGCTGTGATCCCGCAGATCCGCCGGATGCCCCTCAGCAACAATTCCCTTTAGTCCCTTGTCCAGCATGATCGCCCGATCAGCAATGGTGAAGATACTGGGCAGTTCATGGGTGACTATGACAAAGGTGATTTTCAGGTTGCGGGCCAGATTTAGGATCAGGTGATCCAATTCCACTGAAGTGATCGGATCGAGACCAGCCGATAACTCATCCAGAAATAGAATCTGGGGATCAAGGGCCATAGCCCGGGCGATGGCAGCTCGTTTGCGCATACCACCGCTCAACTCGGAAGGCATGTGATGGGAGAAGCCGTTCAACCCGACCAGTTTCAGTTTCATCAAGGCAATCAACTCCATCGCTTCGGACGGAAGATCAGTAAAAACTTCTAACGGCAACCGAACGTTCTCCAACAAGTCCATCGAGCCAAAAAGGGCTCCACTCTGGTACATTACACCTATTTTTCTTATGATATTAATACGTTGATCATGATCGGCGGTAACGATATCCTCTCCGTCGATCAGAACTCGGCCCGAAGTAGGCTTATAGAGCCCGATCATTTGTTTGAGCAAGGTACTCTTACCGCAACCAGAACCGCCTAAAATAACAAATACTTCTCCCCGATATACCTCAAAGGATAGATTGTCGAGGATGATATCTCCATCATAACCGGCGGTCATACCTTGAACTTTAATGATGGGATAGGCATCCTCAGTCACTGGCATTAGACTCCAAGATAATAAAACATCACTGAAAAAATGCCATCCGCAACAATAATAAGGATTATTCCCCCAACCACCGAACTGGTGGCGGAATCGCCCACGGCAGTAGCCCCGATCTTGGTTTGCAGACCTCGCATACAACCCACGGCCGCCACCAACAAGCCGAAGACAAGCGATTTGAGCAACCCGCCTAACAAATCGCCATAAGTCACCGCCGAAGTTACCCGGTGAACATAGGTGATCAATGGAAAGCCCAGGGAGAGCATCACCACGCCACCGCCGATCAATCCAAATAGATTGGCGAAAATAGCCAACAACGGAGTGACGAAAACAGTGGCCAAGATTCTGGGCACGGCCAAAAAAGGGACCGGATCAAGACCCATGGTGACCAAGGCATCTATCTCTTCATTAACCTTCATTGCCCCCAGTTCCGCGGCAAAGGCGGAACCGGTGCGCCCGGCCAGTAGAATGGCCGTCATCAACGGACCCAACTCCCTTAGCGTGGACAAGGCCACCAGGTTGGCGATGAATATCTCTGCGGCAAACATGCGCATGGGTATGGCCGCCTGGAAGGACATGACCAGGCCGAGGAGAAAACTAACCAGGGCCACGATGGGCAGGGCATTGACCCCGGACGCCTCCATGACGAAAAAAACGTCTTTCCACCGGACACTGCCGGGATGCCTGGCCACACCGACCAGGGCCACGACAACTTCCCCCACAAAAGAAACCATCAAACTCAAATCAGACCAGAGTTTGGCCGCAGCCCGACCTATTTCTTCGAAGGCGGATCCTTTCGACGGCTTACCGGTGGCCTCCTTAAAGTCCTCCGGATCAAAAAAATCCAGGAGTTGGGTGAACTCGTCCTGTAGTCCCAGGAGGGTCATTTTCCCGCCCGCCTGCTCCAACCGCCGACGCAGGTCAAAGATAAACCCGATTCCAGATCCATCACAGTAGGTGATTCCGGAGGCGTCTAAAACGATGGCCTTAGTCTGTGTCTTTTCCAGCAAACCAAATGCTTCCCGCCAAATACCGCCGGTAGTCATAGAATCGAGACGACCCGTTATAGCCATGGTCAAGATTCCACCGCTATCTGAACTGGTCTGGAGAGACACAGGGGGCATATTGGGGAGAGTCACAGATTCCATCAAGTCGACCGGGGAGGCATACGGTTAAGTTCATTCTCGGGGTAAGTCTCGGACTTCAGGTGAACAATACAAACAAGTGCATTCTTACCTCGAAGTGAGATGAGAGTCAAACATTTTCTTTTCCTGGATGGGAATAACCCACACTGCCATTGACGGATTCTTTTCCTGTCGTGTTCAAGGAGAATAGTATGGCTTTTGAATTACTTTGATGGTAAAATAAACGTGATCGGAGATAAAGGCGATCAATTCCGTCAAAGAGGGAGTCTGAGGCGTCTCGGTTACTTCATTAAGAAGCATCCATATGTTACTGCTGCTGTTATGTTTTTATAATGATTAAGTGAAGTTACAATATTTAACAACCCAGGGACTAATGGCTACCTTATCCTCTCAGGCGAATCCTCCTCAAAAATCCAAACCCGACCTGGCAGCCTCTCAAACCGCCCCGGAGTCACCGGAACCAGTATGTGCTCCGCCCACCCTATCCGATCAACTCCCGGCCCCCGACCCTGGCTCCGACTCACTAGTGGATGGTGAAACCAGTTTTTTCGGGCTGATTCCCTTTGAAGACGACCATCAGGCCATTGACCGATCGGTACAGGATATCTTGTTCGCGGCCCGGCGGCAGACAGAAGACCTATCCATAAATGACCGCAAAGCCGTTTTCACTGAACTGGGGCGCCTGTCTTATGCAGAAACAAAGAAAATCACTGCATTTCAAATGGAAGTTGATGCCTCTATTTGGCGCATCGACAAGGCTGGTTGCCTTGATGACATCGCAGCGGCCCACGCCCGGTTGAATGACATAGTCTTGACTCACTTCCAGGAGACACTGATCGTCAGTGATCTCCAGGCTATCTGCACCTCGTATCGGGACTTCATCACGGCCAAAATCATCGATCTGGTCGAGGCGGAAATGCGCACCGGTTTTGGTTATATGCCATGTGACTTCGCCTGGATCGGAACTGGATCGGAAGGCCGGGGCGAACAGACTTTGCTCACCGACCAAGATAACCTGGTGGTCTATCAAGAAGACTCCGGCCACGCCGACGAGTATTTCGCCGCCTTTTCAGAAAAAGTAGTGGATTATTTGGAACGGGTCGGGTTCAATCGGTGCACCGGAGCGATCATGGCCTCCAACCCCAAGTGGCGCGGCTCCCTCCTGGGGTGGCGTCACCGGATGTCTGATTTGATGCTTCGGGCCTTTCAGGACAACAGGGCTTTATTAGATTTGATAATCTTGTTAGACAGCCGGTTCATCGGCGGGCACCGGACCCTGGCTGAGGAGTTCATCGATGAAATGTTAGCCAATTTCGATGACCGGCCCGGATTGGCCCGGGAAATGGCCCGCTCAGCCATGGCCAGTCCAGTGGCCCTGGGCATGTTCCATCGATTTCGGACGGAAGGTTCCGGTCCGCACAAGAATAAGATGAACATTAAAATGGGGGGGTGGGCGCCGCTGATTTTAACCGTCAGGGTGTTTGCCTTGCTGGATAAGATTAGAGATGTCAATACGGTCAAAAAGATAAAAATGTTAGCAAAAAGCGGCCGGTTGTCCTCAGATATGTCACGCCGGCTCCAAGAGTCATTTTATATCTTAACCAAGCACAAGCTACTCCAGCAGATCGACATGATTAAGGCCGGCAAGCATAAAGCGTACTTTGATGAACACGACCATTTTGTTGATCCGACCCAATTAGATAAAGAGTCTGCGGAAAAACTCAAGCAGGCTTTAAGAAACGTCCAAAAACTCCAGGACCAAATTGTCACAACTTTCCACTTGCAGTCTATCTAATACAGTATAGCTAGCCTGTCCAGTATTTCCGGAACCGACCGTCGATGATTGAATGAAGATGAGGTATTTTGGGGGAGTCGTGTCCCTGGCCTGAATGTCAAACCGGTTTATGTCATCTTAAGCCGGATTATGGTTGGTATCGTTGAAAAGGGTCAAAGCAATCTGTCGAGTCGGGAAGAGAAGCGGGGAAAGAATTAGGGGATGGGCAAAAAAATAACCCCCCTTTTAATAGGGGGGTTTGGAAAAGTAATTCGGCGACGTCCTACTCTCCCACTCACCTACGCGAGCAGTACCATCGGCGCTGAAGAGCTTAACTTCCGTGTTCGGGATGGGAACGGGTGTTGCCTCTTCGCCATCGTCACCGAAAATTTTATTCCTTTTGGGAAATTATAAAAGAAAATATGGGTGTGTAGTGAAGAAAAAATATGGCCAAGCCGCACGACCGATTAGTACCGGTAAGCTGAACGTATTACTACGCTTACACATCCGGCCTATCAACATCGTAGTCTTCGATGGGTCTTTAGTTCCGGTGTCTCCACCGGAAGGGATATCTAATCTTGAGG
>JADFYA010000095.1 GCA_015233285.1 Deltaproteobacteria bacterium
GACACTTCCACCGGACCCAGTCGGAGGTGACCACATCATCCGGCAAAATCTGCTTCACGCCGGCCCCGAAGGTTTCTATTGTCGAGTGGCAGTATTTATTGAATTCACTCTCCCACATAATTCACTCCAAAGTTTAAATAAAACTTCATGTCCAAGAAAGACCGGCTGCCTTCAGTAGTTAGGATGCCGGAACCAGGGGACACTTCCTAAAATTTGCGCTGCCCCGAAACCAATTGGGCGACCATGATGCCGTTGTCTTTCCAGAAGATGGCCAGGGCAGTGGGTATGGCCACCTGGGTGATCATGTATCTGGTTTTATCTTTTGCGAAGCCCGTGCCGGGGAGGAAGAATTGGATATTTTTGTTGGCCGGTCGGGTTGATCCCCAGAGTTTAGATGTGGTTTCCGTGTACTGAATGGATAATCCGTTCAGCAGCTTAGATAAGGCGGCTTCCGCTTGGTCTTCGGGCAAGATGCTGATCACATTGATATGTTTTTCGTCCAGCAGTTCTTTTTCGCTGGGTGTGACGTTGTCTAAATAGATCAAAAAATCTTGTCCGCTATATTTTAGAGACAGTGTCTTGGACGTTGGCTGGGCCTTATCCTGCGCCGCTTGGGCATCCAGGGACACCACGGGGTTGCCCCGCCGATAAGGGACTCGGATGAAGTCTAGAAAATCACTAAGGGTAACAATGGGCGAGTCGGTCTTGACCAGAGGGCATTTGTAACCCAGATCCTTGATCGGTTCGGGAGGTAGAATAAGGCCGTTTGGTAAGAAATCCAAGACCTTGATGTTATGCCCCTTAAGATAAAGGACGACGTAGGGAGCGGTTCGTTTTGATTTATCCGAAATGAAATTGATCACGAAAATGGGGTCCGCCGGGGTTGGGTCGGGCACCTTAGAGACCACCGCATCTCCATTCAAGGTCATCCTGATTTCCCGGTCCAGTGTATAGGGGCGGCCTCCCTTATTAAGCTCAACGTATCCCGCTTCTTCAAATGTCTGGTTTAGGCAAGCATGGAGGTCAGGGTTTGAGCCGAACTTGATCAGCCGGTAGGAACCAGACTGAGCATTGATTTCGGTCAATTCTTCCGGACGCAGTTGATTCGAGAAATCCAGAATCACCTTGCGGCCCGAAGATAATTCTATAATCGGAGAGATAGTGGCATCTATCACCAGTCGTCTACCGTCTTTTTGGAGCAGCCGGCGCTCACCGGAGATGATCATGTTGTCGCCCAGGCTGCGGAATATCATGGCCAGATTATGAGTTAATTCGGCCAGCCCTTTTCTTGCTTCGGTCCGGGGTGGCGCGACCGGTCGGGTCACGGCCGCAGGTCCGGAAGGGGCCGAAACAGCAGCGGTCATGGTTCCTGCCTCAGTTTTGGTCTCGGACCGAGAAGGTGCGGTCGGCTGTGGCGTGGGAGTAGGCCCGGAAGGCGCTGAAACAGCCGCAGTGATGGTGCCTGCTTCGTTCCGGGCTTCGGTCCGAGAAGGTGCGGTCGGTTGTGGTGTGGGAGTAGGCCCGGAAGGCGTCGAAACAGCCGCAGTGGTCACTCCTGGGGCCTCGGCCGTAGGAGCCGCGGGAGAAGTCTTTTCTGTCGTCTTTTTTGGCTGGACCGGGCTAAGGTCGTTCTCTGTGGCCGTGGTGGCGTCCTCTTTCTTGACATATTCGGGTAGAAAAATCATTTCGCCAGGCATGAAGTTAGTGGTGCCCTCCCGGACCGGATTCAGCTTATGGAAGTCTTTGAGATAGTCTTGATATCTCATCCCGGCCGGGAGACCGGCGTCGGCCTTCATGAGTCCGACCAGGGTGTCGCCTTCTCTGACGATATGGGCCCGTTGGCCGAGCTGAAAGCGGGCGGCCCAATCAGTCATGATTGATTGGGGTTGGGCACTCCGGCTATCCGGAACAAAATTCGGGGCCTGGCCTGAATAGGACTCGGGAGTCGTTTCCAAGGCGGGCGCAGTTGCTGTTTTGGCGCTCCCGGCTTGTTTTGGCGCCGAGGCAACGATGGGTGAAGTTGCTTGAGAGGCCGGTTTGGCCGGACCGGTTGGCGTCTCCTTGACGGGCCTGGGTTCGGCGGTCGGTCCGGACGCTGATTTTGTGTTGGCTGGTTTGGTCGTAGTGACGGATTTAGGCCCGGCGGCCACGACCTGAGCGGGTGCCGGGGCCGGTGGCTTCTTTTGATCAGACTCGGCCCCCCGGCTGGTCTCCTTTGACGGGGCGGCGGGTTTAAGTGGGGCGGCGGGGGCCTTTTCCTGGCTGGGAGAGACCACCGTGGCCCGCTTTGGGGCTTCCCCGGGACCGGTTTTCTTAGTCGAAGCCACGGTTTTGGGAATAGAATCTACGACCGGCGTGGGTTCTCGGACAACCTGTGTCTTTTTTTCCATCTTAGATGGAACCGGAGAAGACTTTGGCGCGGGACCTGTTGCTTTCTGAGGCTTGGGAATAGATTGTTCATCGTCGGAATCGTCGTCGGATGGAGATTTATCCCGAGAAGTAGACAGTGGTTGGCTAACAGCCGCTGGTGCCTTTGTCTTGACTGGAGCCGCGGCCTCCAGCGCTGTGGCGGCTTTCGGGACGGACGCGACAACGCCGGCCGCAGCCTTTTGAGGAACCGTTTTTACTGCTTCTTTTTGGGTGGAAGGGGCCGCGGCCGTGACCGGTTTGGCCGTGTCGGGCAGGGGGACATAGATGACTGCTCCCGTCTTGACTCGATCTAATCGTACTCCGGGATTCACTCCTTGAAACATGGCCATATAAGTGCTGCTACCCGGACCCTTGTTAAATTCCATGCGCCTGGTTATTGACCAGGTGGTTTCGCCGGGTGCGACGGTTACCTTTTGGCAGGTGATTTGATGATTCTTGAATGTTTTGACCACTTTTGTGTATTTAGCCTCAGTCGGTCCGGTCTTTGCTTCTTTGGTTTTAGCCGGTTTAGCCTCAGCCGGTTTCGCTTTTGTTTCTTGAGTCTTGGCCGGTTTTGTCTCTGTCGGTTTGGTCTTCGCCTCTTTAGTTTTGGCCGGTTTAGCT
Source organism: Deltaproteobacteria bacterium (assembly GCA_015233285.1). The sequence goes on from JADFYA010000095.1 coordinate 3,034, forward strand.
TCTGTCGGCTTTGTTTTTGCCTCTTTGGCTTTGGCCGGTGTCGTATCAGTCGGCTTTGTCGCAGCCGGAGTAACCTTGGCCGGTGTTGTCTCAGCCGGTTTCGCTTTTGTTTCTTGAGTCTTGGCCGGTGTTGTCTCAGCCGGTTTCGTCTTTGCTTCTTGAGTCTTGGCCGGCTTGGCTTTGGCTGGCTTAACCACAGTCGGCTTAGTCTTTGTTTCTTTGGTTTTGACCGGTTTAGCCTCTGCCGGTTTTGTCGCAGCCGGAGTAACCTTGGCTGGTGTCGTCTCGGCCGGTTTTGTCTTTACTTCTTTGGCCTTGGCCGATTTAGCCTCTGTCGGCTTGTTTTTTGCTTCTGGAGTCTTGGCCGGCTTGGCTTTGACTGGGTTTGTCCCTGTCGGCTTGGCCTTTGCTTCTTTGGCCTTAGCCGGTTTTGTCTCAGCCGGTTTAGATTTAGCCGGCTTGGTCTTTGCTTTTTGGTCTTTGGCCTGTTTGGACTTTGCCTGTTTGGTTTGGGCCGGCCTGGTCTTTACATCTTTGGCCTTGGCCGGTTTGGTCTTGGTTGGTTTTGTTTTGGCCGGTTTGGCCTTAGCTGTAGGGGAATTCTTCGGCTGGGCCAGGATAGTCCCGGGGTGAAAGGTTGATATCGAAAAAAAGAAAAAGAAAAAGAAAATTATATAATTCATATTCCTGTGCCTTTGGGAATAAAGAAAAGACTAGAAAGAGATGTGACGGTCGGTAGTTGGATATTAGAAGATCCGTCCCGGCAGCACAAGGGGCTTTGCCTCTATATCTTTGAATAAAGGAAGCATTTCAATTAGGGCGAGAGATGTGGTGACCTGGGATTAACTGCCGATATTATAAGAAATTCTTATAGTACCCGTCGGCCGGTTATGCCCCGTTATTTAACAAAGTAAATTGTGCTGTTATAAAACTTGGTCGGCTATCATAAAAATAATCCGACCACGATGTCAAGCCTTTTCTTGCTCCTCGTTTGTGGCCCAGGCCAACCGGGTTGTCTCTGCCGCCGGGAGGATTCGGGGCCTTTCTTTGCACTCTCGTTCAATCAAAACAACCAAAGACTATATGTTGTGGTTTATCCAGACCTACCACACAGTATGGTATTTTTCAGTTTACAGCCGACCGTACTTTCTGCTACTCTGAAGCAACTGATGGCGTATTTGCAGACTCTTCCGTGGAGACCGGGCAGCCTGGTGAAACGAGCGGAGAGGCGAAGCAGGTTTTTGGGCACATTGAACAAAGTGACTATATGAAGGTAAAGAGACTGGAAATAAGTGGGTTTAAGTCATTTTCCGAAAAGACCGTGATCACTCTCGGTGAGGGAATCAATGCCATTGTCGGTCCCAATGGATGCGGCAAAAGCAATATCTTGGATGCCTTGCGCTGGGTGATGGGTGAGCAATCCCCCAAGCAACTCAGAGGAAAGAGCATGGAAGATGTCATATCCTGTGGCGGAGGTGACCGGAAATCACCAGGCCTGGCCGAGGTCACACTTGTTTTGGAGAATGATGGCCAGCGTTGTCCCCCGGAATACGCGGCTTACTCCGAAGTCGAAATAACCAGGCGGCTTTTCCGGTCGGGTGAAAGCGAATACCGGATTAACCGGGCCATCACCCGTCTTAAGGATATCATCTCATTATTTATGGATACCGGAGTCGGGGCTAAGGCCTATTCGGTTATCGAACAAGGACAGATCGGCGCGATTATTGAATCTCGGCCGGAGGACCGCCGGGTCATTGTCGAAGAGGCCGCAGGTATCACCAAGTATAAGGTCCGAAAACACGAAGCCGAGCTGAAATTGGACCAGGCCCGGCAGAATCTGGTCCGGGTCGAGGACGTTTTGTCTGAGGTCCGGAAACAGGCGGCTTCGCTAAAAAAACAGGCTCAAAAAGCGGAACGATACAGAAGCCTGCGGAAGGATAGAACCGGACTGGAGATGGCCCTGGCCGGCAGAAGGCGCTTGGATATAGCCGAACAATTGAGACAAGCCGAGGTGGAACTGGCCATTATCCGGGACGCTGACTTAGAATTGAGATCAAATATTACGGCCGTCGGGGCCAGGGTGGAGCAACAACGGTTGCTGGCTGCGGAACGGGCCGAAGAACTGAAAGACAGGACGGATGACCTGGGCGTCAAGAAGGGAAAAATTAGGGAATTCGAAAATGAAGTCAAGTTTGCCGTTCGTGAGTCGGAACGCCTGGCTAAGCAGTTGGTCCAGGCCCAGGAGGAAGTCGCAGGTCTAACCGTCAAGATGGACCAGTCCGATGAACTGATCGTCTTATCACAGCAAAAGATAGATCGGTTTCAATTGGATATCCGAGATCTGGAGGAAGACTTGACTCGGGAAGATGCCGCCCTGGAAATCTCTCGAAGTCAGATAAACGAATTGGACGAGATGGTTCAGGTCCGCAAGTCCGACCTGATCGATTTGATGACCCGGCAATCCTCGATTAAAAACGAGTTAACCAATGCCGGGAAGAGAGTACATGAGCTGCAGTGGCGGCAAAAAACGGGGGAGACTGATCGACTGGAACTGGCTGAAAGAATTGGTCGGACGGAAGAGGAATTGGCCGGCGCCGGGGAAGCCCTGATGCAGGCGGCAGAAGAGATATCTGTCTTAGACCGGCAGATGGAAGAAGACCGGTCCCGTTTGGTCGAACTCCGGCAGGAGCGAAATCAGGCCCAGGCCAGGCGGAATGCCCTGGACGTGGAGTGTTCCCAAGTCTCCTCAAAACTTCAAGTGCTGAACGATCTGAACAACAAATTCGAATGGTACCAGACGGGAGTCAAAGCGGTCATGCAGGCTCGGGCGGCCGGCCGGCTGGAGGCGGACAATATTCTGGGACTGGTGGCGGAGTATATTGAGGTGGCGCCTGAATACGAAAAGGCGGTGTCGGCCGTTTTGGGTGAGACGCTGCAATCCGTCATCGTGACCGACCAGAACGCCGGAGTGTCGGCTATCGAATATCTCAAGAAGCAGGCTTCCGGCCGCAGCGTTTTTATTCCACTGGCCGACATCAGGAATCCGGATCAGGGTACCATGGACCAGGGATCGCAACCGGAAGCAGGTCTGCCCCTGGCCCAACAGGTGTCTTTAAAAAATGGATTTCACAATCTGGTCGGGCATCTATTCCACGGCGTCAAGGTGGTGGAGAACCTGACTCAGGGGCTGGCGGCCTGGCGTCGGAATGGTCAGGCTCAAACGATTGTGACCCTTGATGGCGACATTATTTCGGCCGCGGGTATTCTTAGCGGTGGCCGGGGCGAGCTGCCTTCGGATAAATTGCTGGCCAAGAAACGGGAGATGCAGGACCTGACCGTCCGCTTGATTGATTTGGAGAGAGACAAAAAACAAGTCGCCAATCTGGCCGAAGAATTGGAAAAACTGGTCCAGGACGGAGATCAACTGCTGCGGGAAAGGGAATTAACCCGGCGGGAATTGGAACAGAACAAGGCCGAGGCCGAGAAACAAGTTTTGATTAAGGAAAAAGAAATTAGATTCGCCCGGGAACGTCTTGAGATTATAGAATTGGAAGGTGTTAGATTCAGCGAGGAAATAGCCGAGCTTGGGACAAAGATCGAACGCCTGGAAGGAAAGCTGGCCCAGACTCAAGAGGAACACCAGTTGATCAATGAGGAACTGGACCAGTTGGCCGGCGACCTGCACGAACACCGGGCCGAGTTTGACCGGGTCAAAGAACAATTGATGCAGCGAAGATTGCGCCAAAGCGCCATGCAGGCCGAACTCAAAGGTTTGTTTCGGGACCTGGACAGAACCCGTTCGGAAAAAAAAGAACTGGCCAGGAGGTTGGATAGGGCTCTGTCCCAGGCCCAAGACGGCCGGGAAGAGCTGAGCAGGCTGGCCGCCCGGAAGCAGGAGGTCGATACCAGCCTAAACCTCTTGTATGGAGAAGTGGAAGAGCTGACCGAAGAGACGGCCGCCCTACGGGAGGCGCTGGGATCTTTGAACGAAGAATTAGCCGAAGATGAACAAGCACTTAAAGGCATGGAGGGAGAACATAGGAAAAAAGAGGAACAGATCCAATCCGATCATCTTCAGGTATCTGAGCTAAAGTTGAAGTTGGACCATCTTGATCAACTGGTCAATGAAAAATATGGTTCCCCCCTTAGCCGGACACCCGACGAAACCGATGTCTGGGCCGGCTTGAGCGAAGGCGAAATTAAAGCTCGAATTGAAGACCTGATCACCCAACTCGAGGGCATCGGCCAGGTTAACTTGATGGCCATTACCGAGTATGAAACAGTCCAGGAAAGGCTTGATTTCGTCACTGCCCAGCGGGAAGATTTGTTGACCTCCATGGATGATCTGAGTGCCGCCATCAAGAAGATCAACAAGACGACCAAGGAGCGTTTCCTGGCCATGCTGGATGAGATTAACAAAAAGATGCAAATTGTCTTTCCGGCCATGTTTAACGGCGGGCGGGCGGAATTGAAGTTGACCGATGAAAACGATCCCTTGGAGTCCGGTGTGGAGATCATCGCCCAACCGCCGGGAAAAAGGATTTCCACCCTGCGTCTCCTTTCCGGCGGGGAGAAGGCCTTGACCGCCTTGTCTCTGTTATTTTCCATTCACCTTATTAAACCCAGCCCTTTTTGTTTGTTTGATGAAATCGACTCGCCATTGGATGACGCCAATGTGGACCGATTTAACAAGTTATTAAAATCAATAAGCAAAAGCTCACAGATTATCCTGATCACCCATAATAAGAAAAACATGGAAATTGCCGATCAACTCCACGGGGTGACCATGGAAAAGCCGGGCATATCCAAGATGGTCTCGGTTCGGCTGCGAGACCTGGATGAGCGGATGGCCAGGCAAGCCCGCCCAGGTCTATGAAGAATAATTCACGACTGACCCGGCCTTCTGAGAACCAGCCCAGGAATTCCTCGTTAATAAGTAAATAAATATTTTTCAAGGACGCGAAAATGGTGTATATACAAACTGGGGATAAAGGCCGCGGCCTCGAGCCGACTTCGATCTAACCATGAATGCCCCAGCCGGGTTGTTTTTTATAGCCAGGCGCTTGAATATCCCGTAATATCGACCAATAGTGGAGGTCCTGGAAGCATGGGGCAGAAGGTTTTGATCATCGATGATGAAAGGCACATTCGGTCTTTATTGGAACAGACCTTGGAGGATCTGGAGGATGACTATGGCGTAGAGGTTTTAACCGCCTCCGACGGGGAGGAGGGCCTGGCTCTGATTAGAGCGGAAAACCCCCAGGTCGTTTTTCTTGACGTCATGATGCCTGGAATGAATGGCTATGAGGTCTGCCGATGTGTCAGTCACGACTTGGGCCTTAACGGGATAAACATCATTTTGCTCACCGCCAAGGGACAAGAAATAGACCGCAAACAGGGGATAGAGATGGGCGCGTTAAGATACATGACCAAACCTTTTGATCCTGATGAAATCTTGAGCCTGGCCAAGGAACTGCTAAGGCTGTCCTAGACCTGGAGTGTTCGACCCAAAAACAAAAATAGAGACAACGCACAGAGAAAAATAGAGATTGTTGCGTTTTTTATGAGGTAATGGAATGCCCACCGACCTGCCCTGCGACTTGATCAATGTCCTTCTGGTTGAAGACAATCCTAACGATCGGGTGGCTTTTTCTCGAGCCTTAAGGAAAAGTCAAACACCTTATCAGGTTACTGAGGTAGGCAACCCGGAAGAGGCCTTGGCCGTATTGGATTCAAACCGCGAGTCATTCGATATCGCCGTGATAGATTATTATCTGCCGGTCTTGGATGGACTTCAACTATTTAAAATAATCAGAGATCGTGGATATAAATTTCCGGTGGTGCTGCAAACCGGGGCCGGTTCGGAAAAGCTGGCGGTGATTGCCCTTAAGTCCGGAGTCAACAATTATCTGATCAAGGACGATGACGGAGGCTATTCGGGACTCCTGCCGCTGGTTTTGACCAACGAAGTGCGCCGGCACAGAGAAATGCTGTCCAAGTTGTGGGCGGAAGAGGCGCTTGAGGAAAGCGAAACCCGCTATCGGTTTCTCCTGGATACCATTCCTGATCCTCTGGTCGTGTATGATCCCGCGGGGAGAATCACCTTCGCCAATGAAGCTTTCTTAATAACTTATGGTTGGTCCAAAGAAGATCTGTTGAGCGGTCCGGTGCCTTTTGTTCCCGAAGATGAAGACGGTAAAACGAAAGATGCCTGGGTGCGGCTGTTGTCCGGTGAAAAGGTTTGTTTCGAAACCAAAAGATTCACCAAGGATGGGCGGTTGTTGGATGTTCAGGTCAATACCAGCATCCTGCGCGACCTGCAAGGCCGGCACACCGCTAGCGTAGTGATTCATAGGGAAATTACCAGACTAAAACAGACTGAAGAAGCGTTACGGGTGAGCGAAGAAATGCACCGGGCCGTGATGGACGGTTCACCGGACCCGATTATCGTGTATGACATTGAAGGGAAAGTAGTATATTTCAATGCTGCTTTTAGCCGTGTTTTTGGCTGGGCCTTGGAGGAATGCCGAGGTGAGAAGATGAATGATTTCGTACCCGAAGACAGTTGGCCCGTGACCAGACAGTTGTTGGCCAAGGTGCTGGCCGGCGAAAGCTTCTCTGGGATTGAAACTCGCCGGTACACCAGGAATGGCGCGGTCATCTTTGTTTCTTTGAGTGGGTCAATGTATCGGGACAGGGAAAACAAACCGGCCGGGACGGTAGCGATTTTTCAGGATATTACTGCGCGGAAGTTAATTGAGAAGGCTTTACTGGAAAACGAGGAGCAGTTTCGATATCTGGCCGAGCTATCGCCTTTTCCCATTTCGATTATTGAAGCCAACGGCAATTACTCGTACGTGAATCAAAAGTTTGTCGATATTTTCGGGTATACCCTTGACGATATTCCAAATGGCCGAGAGTTTTTTCGATTGGCCTTCCCCGGCCCGGAATATCGGGACGAAATAATTTCTGTCTGGTTTAAAGATTTGCGGGAAGCCGTGATCGGCGAAGTCCGTCCCCGTGAATATATAACCAGGTGTCAGGATGGCAATTTTCGGAATATTGTTTACCGCCCAGTGACCATTAGGGGGGGCAAGCAATTCATTACCTATGAGGACATCACCGCCAGAAGGGAAGAAGAAAAAGGGCGCGACGACTTGATCGCAGAATTGCAGACGGCTTTGGCCGAGGTGAGGACTTTGAGCGGGTTGCTGCCTATTTGTGCCTCTTGTAAAAAGATCAGAGACGACCAGGGGTATTGGACTCAAATCGAGACCTATATTAGGGCTCATTCTCAAGCCGACTTCACGCATGGTATTTGTCCGGACTGCGCCAGACGGCTGTATCCGGAACTGGACTGGGATCAGGGGAAGACAAAAGATCATACGTCTGCCCCAGTTTGACAACTGGTTGCTCGTTGCTCGTTACATGTTGCCGGTTTACCGTTTACAAGCAACTGGACTTTTTCAATTTAGAATTTGTATAATACTACAAGCACCGAGCAACCCGCAACCCAATGTCATTGACTTAAGGTGCAAGGTCATCGGATCCTATTCTAATAAATAGTCTATTCCGATTAAGCCCTGAAAGGGCGCTCTAGGTTAGCCCAGGGCAACGCCCTGGGTAGGGGCGGCGACTATACAAAATACCATGTAATACCCACATAAAATCGCCAGCAATTCCGTACTCAGCCGTAGCCGGATATCCCATTCAAAGGAAATGACTTTGGGGGCCGTCCGACCTCCTGACCATTCTGCTGACACGTAATCTGCCGTATTTCC
>JADFYA010000096.1 GCA_015233285.1 Deltaproteobacteria bacterium
TTTGTCTTTTTTATTTTCTCCAAATTAGTCCTTATCGTTTTGATGTAGATGATCGCTCCGAGTGAATTGAAGATAATCGCGGAGTCGTTTGATCGTTAAGATATACTATAAAGTAGAAAGTGTCAAGATATACTTTTTACTTTGTCGATAATTATATTTTTATCGTTTTGTAACACCAGGTTATGTGTAAGATAGAGCGTACCTCAGTCTCTCATCGAGGCGCTGGAATGATCCGGTCAGGGCATGAGGATTAAATCTCTGAACATGACGGCGTCGGGCAAGGCCCCGCCTGCGGTGTTGTTGAAGTAGGCATATAGTCGAATATGGGGGTGGTGGGAGAGGGTTTCCCGGACCCAGGCGGCTGGGTGATACAGACCGGCCTGGCCGTAGGTCCCCCGGTAGCCCTTGGCCTGGCCGTGGAACCGGAGATAAATCATGCCGGCCAGAGTTAGTTGCACAGGCGTGGGGGCATCAACCGCATCGTGAATGCAGAAACCCACCTTGTGCTCGGCCAGCATCTGGTAAATGGTGTCATCATACCAAGACGGGTGTCGAAATTCGATCACGCTGGGGCTATCCAAGGGAATAGACGACAGAAAATCTTTTAATAAGGGGGCATCCCGTTTCATGGTGGGCGGCAACTGGAAAAGGACCGGGCCCAGGTGTTCTTTGAGATGTCCGGCCCGGTCGAAGAAGGTGACCACCGCGTCGTTCACATTGACTAGTTTCTTGATATGGGTGATGAAGCGGGAGGCTTTCAGGCTGAAGACGAATCCCGCCGGGGCCTTATCGCGCCATACCGCAAAGGTGCTCTCCCGGGGTAACCGATAGAACGGGTTATTGAGCTCCACCGTGTTGAAGTGTTTCACATAATGAGCCAGCCGGTCTTTCTTGGCCAGACCCACTGGATAGAAAACACCCTGCCAGACATCGTAATAGAACCCTGAGGTTCCGACAAAACGTACCTGCGAGGTCATCGGATCATCTTATGGTTGAGACGCAAAATGAACTGGGCCCAGGTTAAGGAAGGCCTAATAATTTTCACAACAAACCCAGCAGGCCATGAATTCCGATTCATAGGGGTTGCTGGTGTCGGTGTTGATGAAATACTCACTTCCTTTCTTGGAGACCCGGCATTTTCTTCCGGTTCTAACTTCTTGCTCGCCTTCCGGTCGGCCGCATTCGAATTCTATGGTGTAGTCACCTTGTTTTTTTTCGTCCCCTTGAACCACTTTTTCTTCAAATTTGATGATCCCTTTGTTTTTGCCTTTTTTCTTCTCTCCTCCCTCATCTCCCTCGGTGTACGTTTGCGCAAAAGATACCATCGCCCAGATCAGGACGGCGAGGACCATGGTGGTTGTCACGAGGATTTTCTTCATGGCAGGTTCCTTTCATGAGCGGTTAAATAATGAAGTAATACAACCTGAGTTCGACGAGTTTCTTTAATTAAGTACCAGAAATATATCCGCAGATTTCGCAGATTAACGCAGATGGAAAAGACCCAAAGATCTATTTTGGCCCTAATCTGCGCAAATCGGTGCAATCTGCGGATTGAATCATGGCCCTTGATGATAATCGCTTAGCATCCTCGTCGAACTCAGGTTAATACAGGTTATTCGGATGACGTCCTGATAATATCATTAAGAAACATGCGGGACAACTGACCGGAAAATAAGATTATCCGGAGGAAGCCGGGCCGCGCTAACTGCATCGGGAATAGCCACAAGAGCGGCAGGATAGGCACCCGCCCTCATGCTCAACTTTACACCCACAATCCGGGCAGAAATTGGGCAGATCGTCGGAATCTTCGATATCGGAGTTGACATAACTCTTCAGTACCTTGGCGATGGCATCGGAACAAGACAGCACCTGTTGGCCATTGTTCCAGGTGGGGGAAGGGCACCGGATATTTAAGAGTTGTTTCAGAACAGCATCAACCTGGACCCCAGAGCGCAAGGCCAGTGAAATGAGCCGCCCGGTGGCCTCAATCTGGGAAGCGGAACAGCCGCCGGTTTTGCCCATCTGGGCGAAGACCTCGCAAACGCCGTAGTCATCAGTGTTGACCGTGACGTATAGTTTGCCGCACCCGGTGATGATGCGCTCCGTGGCGCCTCGGGTCCGGACCGGTCGGGCGCGCGGGGTAATCGAATCTTCCGCTTTGCGGTCGCCGATATTGAGGACCTGGTGGGGCCTGGAGCCATAGCGATATATGGTTACGCCTTTGCATCCGGAGCGGTGGGCCATAAAAAATGCCTTTTCCACATCCTCTAAAGTGGCCGCAGCCGGGAAATTGATCGTTTTTGACACGGCATTATCCGTATGCTTTTGAAATGCCGCTTGAATCTTGATATGCCATTCCGGGCTGACATCATGGGAAGTGACAAACACCCGTTTGATTTCGTCTGGTATCCCGGCCAAGTTTCTGATGGAGCCAGACCGGGCGATATTTTCCATCAATTCTTGAGAATAAAACCCCATCTGATTGGCTCGCTGGGCAAATTGGGGATTGACCTCCAGGAGCCGGTCATCGTCCAATACCCGGCGGAAAAAGCTGATGGCGAACAATGGTTCTATGCCGCTGGAACATCCGGCAATGATGCTGATGGTCCCGGTCGGGGCAATGGTGGTAGTGGTGGCGTTGCGCATATATTCGAAGCCGTTACGGGGATGGGTGCTCCCCTGAAAAGCCGGAAAATTGCCCCGGATGCGTCCCAACTCGGCTGAAGCCTGACGCGCCTGGGCGGACATAAATCCCATTATCTCGCCGGATATCTTAGCCGCCTGGTCTGAGTCGTAAGGGATACCCAGTTGGATGAGCATGTCGGCAAAGCCCATCACCCCGAGACCGATTTTGCGCGTTTCTTTGGTCATCTTTTCGATTTGGGGAAGGGGGAATTGATTCACGTCGATGACGTTGTCTAAAAAATGGACGGCCGTTTTGATCGTCTCTTCCAGCCGGGGATAGTCGATCCGACCTGTCGGTGTGACCATCCCGGCCAGGTTGATCGAACCCAGATTGCAGGATTCATAGGGCAACAAAGGTTGCTCGCCACAGGGATTGGTGGCCTCGATCTCACCCAACTGGGGGGTGAAGTTTTTTCGGTTCACCGTATCAACGAAGACTACGCCCGGTTCACCGGTTTCCCACGCGGCGCTGACCAGATGGTTAAATATTTCTACCGCCGGCAGGGCCTTGACCACAGCTTTTGTCCTAGGGCTAACCAGCTCAAAGGAAGCGCCTTTGTGGACTGCATCCATGAACTCATCGGTAATCAAGACCGAGAGATTGAAATTGTTGAGCCGGTCGGTGGATGATTTGGCATGGATAAAGTCTAGGATATTCGGATGATCGACCCGGAGCAGGCCGATGTTGGCGCCCCGTCGGGTGCCCCCTTGCTTGATCGTCTCGGTGGCCACATCAAACACGGTCATGAAGGATATAGGGCCGCTGGAGATGCCGGTGGTTGATTTGACCGGGTCACTTTTGGGCCGGATGCGGGAAAAGGAAAAACCGGTGCCTCCGCCGCTTTTGTGGATGATGGCCGTATTCTTGATGGCTTCGAAAATGCTGTCGATGGAATCGTCCACCGGCAAGACGAAGCAGGCGGATAACTGGCCCAAAGCCCGGCCGGCATTCATTAAGGTGGGCGAGTTGGGGATGAACACCAGATCGGTCATCAGATTATAAAATTTTTCCGTGACGGCGCCCACATCGGCTTTGGGATCATAAAGGCTGTCTGCTTGAGCCACGGTCTGGGCTACCCGGAGGAACATATCTTCCGGATCTTCCATGGCCCGGCCATGCTCATCCTTCTTGAGATAGCGCCTTTCCAACACCACCCTGGCGTTAGCTGTCAGTTGAACTTTTTTTGATTTCAGATCATTCATTTCTGGTTGCTCGTTTCTGGTTGCTTGTTTCTGGTTCCTTGTTGCTCGTCACTCCTTCTAAGGCCAGCAAAGCTTTTTTAATCTCCAGGCCGCCGGCGTAACCGGTCAGGGTGCCGTTGGCCCCGATAACGCGGTGGCAAGGGACGACAATCGGCACCGGATTAACCCGATTGGCCTGGCCGACGGCCCGGAAGGCTTGGGGTTGACCACAAACCGCGGCCACCTGCCGGTAGGACCAGGTTTCTCCGTAGGGTATGGTGGTCAGGGCCCGCCAGACCCGCTTCTGGAAGGCGGTTCCGGTGACAGCCAAAGCAATCTCGAACACTCGCCTTTGCCTGGAAAAATATTCGGTGAGTTGCCGCCTGATGTCATCGTGTCTGGGCCCGGCTGGATGAATCGCCGGAGCCCCGGGAGATTTATTTAATTTATCGGTAAATTCATCCCACCCGGATGCGTCCAGACTGATCTCGCATATTCCCTGGTCGGTGGAACCGATGAAGATTCGGCCAATGGGAGTGTCCAGGGTGGAATGGTAGACTGAGGGGGGATGAGATATCATAGTCTGAATTCGTTCTCCGTCTTGATTCATTTGGTTCTGTCTGATCGAGGCCGGCCTGGTCTCACGGCCAGTCCGAACAACAGAGACACAATCATTCGGACCGGTTGATCAAACGGGTTTAAAAGGAAAATATGATACCAGAAAAGTGGCGGGATGGCAACTTCGGATTCGTCAGTCCGGGATTAATGATTGATAGTTGTGGAAGTTGGATGATCAGTATAGGAGGGGAAGAAAGAGATCGTCGTCGGCCGATCCTCAGCCGCGGCTTTCGGATAGAGAGATATGTTGGTAGATCCTATTCGCCACGTTGTCTATGACCCCGGGACGAATAGGCTGTTGCTCCCTTTGCCGAGTGCTGAAAATCGACCGCCGACCAATTAATGACCTATTTACCCGTGAAGCTGGGTTTTTTTCGGCCGACCGTAGACAATCCTTCAAACGCGTCGGCGGTGGAGAAGATATATTTCATATTATCCAGTTCCAGTTGGAGGCGCTGCTTCAGGTCGGGGAGTTTCATCCCGTCATCGATTATCTGAACCACCTTTTGGACGGCCAGCGGGGCTTTGAAGGATACGCCCTTGGCTAGCTTGGCCGCGACTTCGTCTCCTGGGTCCAATCCTTGACCGGTTAACATTTTATCTATATTGGCATCTGAAAATAATTCTTTCATCCGGGCGAACCTGGGCGGGAGGGTAACCGGGCCGCGATTCTGCTTGGTCACCACGTTTTTGGCCGTGGCCAATTCCTTGATCTTAACGTCTAGCTCCGCCGGTGCGCAAAGATACTCTACCAATCCGATATCATAGGCCGATTTCGCGTCCAACACCTGCCCGGTCAGGACCAGATATCTGGCCAACTCCGGACCGAGATACCAGGCGGTGCGTTGCGTTCCACCCAGGCCGGGAAAAATGCCGATGCCCGTTTCCGGGAAACCCAGGCTGCCATTCGGTGTGGCCACGATGATATCCGCGGCCAGAGCCAGCTCTGATCCTCCACCTAACGACAAGCCATCGAGTTTGACTATGACCCGTTTTTTAGAATCATCAAGCTTGTTCAAGACTTGTTGACCATGGGCGGCAAAAGTTACGATGTCGTCAACCCGGTTGTTTTTGATATTCTTAACGAAAAATGAAATATCCGCCCCAGCCACAAAGGCTTTACCCGCGCCCTGGAGGACAATCGCGGCGACCTGGGCATTGGCTTCCGCCGCGTCCACCGCCTGTTCCAGTTGGTTGATCACCGTGGGGTTCAAGGCATTCATGGCCTCGGGCCGATTGATGGTGATTACGGCCAGGGGGCCGTCGATGGTCAGGTCAACGTATTTGAGATCCCAGGCCTGCTTCTTCTGATACTGATCCACCAATGCCTGGGGCACGGTGATGTCGTCATACAGTTTGCACAGGTCGGCCACCACCTGGTAAGATTTGTCAATACCAAGCTTGTTCATCAATTCAAACGGTCCCAGGGCCCACCTCAACCCCACCTTGGCCCCGATATCAATATCGGCCAGGCCGGCCACGTTCTCTTCCAACATCTTGACCGCGACATAAAATACCACGCCGATTAATCGGTCGGACACCTGGTCAAAGGCGGCTTCCTGCGGGGTACCCGCCAGGTCCCACTTCTGATTGGCGTCAATCAATGGTTTCAACTTGGCGGCCGGAGCGTAGAACGGCCCCAGTTTGGCGGCCAGAGACAGGGCCGCGTGGTAGGTTATGGGTGGGCCGGTGACATTCATGAGTTCAAACGGACCCATCCCGATGCGCAGGGATTTTTTGGCTGCGGCTTCAATGGTCGGGATGTCGGCTCCGCCGGATTCGAGGATGCGGACGGCTTCATTCAACAAGGGGACAAAGAAGCGGTTTACCGCGAAGCCGGGGGCGTCAGCTACTTTGATGGCCGTTTTACTAATGATGCTGGAGAAGCTTTGGGCTATGGTCATAGTCTCTGGAGACGTCTGTTTCCCTGGGATGATCTCCAGCAACCGGTTTTTGGCCGGGTGATAAAAGAAATGCAACCCGACGAACCGGTCTGGTCGGCTGGTCGCCCCGGACAGGTCGTCAACCAGAAATGATGAAGTATTCGTGCCCAGGATACAGCCTGGCTTGCAGATGCCGTCGAGGTCGGCAAACAGTTTTTTCTTGATCTCCATGTCTTCAAAGATGGCTTCCACCACCAGATCTGCATCGGCTAAGTCTTTTAGACTGGTGCTGCCCTTGACTCGACCCAGCACGGTTTCCATGCCCTCGGGGGAGATGATCTTGCGCTCTACCCCTTCTTGAAGCATGTTCTTAATGTTGGTCAGACCTCGCTGGACAAATTCCTCCGAGGTGTCAACCAGCATCACGTCCAGGTTTGACTGGGCTATTTTTTGGGCAATGCCTGAGCCCATGTTGCCGGCGCCGACCACGCCGATTTTTTTCAGTGTTGACATCATATCCTCCGTCGCCAGAAAATGGGGTGTTGCGGGTTACGGGTTACGTGTTGCGAGTTTCGTGTTGCGGGTTGCGAGGTTCAAGCCCTGAGAGATGGATAGATTGCCGGGTGGTTAGTCTGGATAGGTCCGCAACTCGTGAGACAAAACCGCTATAATGTAGCCACACGCAACTATGCCTATCAGACTAGTTAGCGTAAGGTCAAGGTTTTTTTTTAATGTTGGTCCCGGCGCGTCGATTTTTGTTTAGTCCAGGATCGGGCTGCTGAGAATGTATTGATCGGATGTCACCTGGATGTAACAATGATCAAACGTAACTGAAGAAAAAAGTGAGGCAAACCGTGAACGCCTGGGCCCAATCCGATCCAACCGAATGTTTTTACTTGCCAGGTTCTGAAGGTTAGGTTATGGTAAGGGTCAACCTTAGTGTCCAGTAATTAAGCTCCAATTAACGGCCTCATCCGTGGCGGTGGGGCCGCTTCTATTCACATCGCGCTAAAGGCGCGACCCAACACCCTGGTGAGTTCATTTTTTCTCAACGGGCCTCTTGCGTT
This sequence comes from Deltaproteobacteria bacterium, assembly GCA_015233285.1. The sequence goes on from JADFYA010000096.1 coordinate 7,436, forward strand.
TAATGGTGAGTGTCGGCTAGACCGGGCTGAATTGCGATCTTGCAGTTGCCTTGATAACCCATTGTTGGACCATGAGAAGTCCAAACTTAAAGGAGGTAGTCATGCAAGGGAAAAAACTGTATGTCGGCAATCTCAGTTACTCCGTGAGCAAGGAACAGTTGGAGGAGCTTTTCGGCCAATATGGCGAAGTCAGTCTGGTTAATGTAATTGACGGAAAGGGATTCGCTTTTGTGGAAATGGCCAGCCGCAGCGGTGCGGAAGAGGCTAAAGCTCATTTGAACGGACAAGATCTGGGTGGTCGGGCCTTGAAAATAGACGAAGCCCGCCCGCCCAAGAAGCGGCCCTCCGGAGGTTTTGGTCGAAGATAGGCGGCCCGGGGGGATTCCGACCCCGACGCAATACCATCGAGCGACGAGCATCGATGGAATTGTAGGTGAATAAGAAGTATTTTTTCCCCCATAACCGGCAATATGTCACCCGCAACTCGGAAATGCGATAATTCATGGCATGACGTATGAACTCAAATGATCACACCAATAAGAATACCTGCGGCGCCGTGAAGATGGCCAAGACAATGCAAGATCAGGCCATCCATAATGTTATAAGCCGGATTAAACATAAGCTTCTAGTTATGAGCGGTAAAGGCGGCGTCGGCAAGAGCACCATGGCCGTTAACCTGGCGGTGGCTATGGCTCGCAAGGGCTATGCCGTCGGCCTGATGGACGTCGATATGCACGGCCCGGATATTCCCCGGATGCTGGGTTTGAAGGAATCCGCTCAAATTAATCCTGACCGGACCATTGACCCCGTGGTCTACGGTGACAAGTTGAAGGTCTTGTCGGTGGAAAGCATCTTGCGGGAAAAAGACGCCGCGGTGATTTGGCGGGGACCGCTCAGGGCGGCCACGATTCGGCAGTTTATTACAGATGTTAATTGGGGCGAGATTGATTTTTTGATCATCGACGCCCCACCTGGAACCGGCGACGAACCTCTGACCGTGGCCAAGGCCATTGAAGATGTCTGGGGGGTTATAGTGACCACTCCCCAGGAAATCTCCCTGGCGGACGTGCGTAAGTCCATCCGTTTTTGTCGTCAGATAGACATGCGGATTTTGGGGATCATCGAAAACATGAGCGGACTGATCTGCCCTCATTGCCAGGGGACCATTGATCTGTTTAAGGTCGGAGGCGGCCGCCGGGTGGCCCAGGAATCAGATATCCCGTTCTTGGGGGCTATCCCGCTGGATCCAAACCTGACCCAGGCCGCAGACCTGGGGTCTCCGTATCTGAATGACGCGGCCGCGACTCCGGCTTCCAAAGCCTTTGCCGAGATAGTCGCCAACATTTCCAATCGATTAGGCTTAACTAACGAATAACCCGTAAGCAATTTTCCGACATTGACTCTGTCTGGATCGTTTCCAGGCAGGGTCGAATGCGATCTTATTCTACGCCCCCGGCTGCTTCAGGCCCAGGCCCTTTAAACTGGGGTTTTTTATTTTCAAAACCTTTGGAAGGGACATGTTCTTTGCCGCAACCGATTGATAAAATCGAAAATATAGGCCGCTACAAAATTATTTCCCGGCTGGGGGAAGGGGGCATGGGGGTCGTATTTAAGGCTGTGGACCCCATCATCGACCGGGTTGTAGCCATCAAAGTGGCTAAAAAGTTTATGGGCAAGGGCCAGTCCGAATCTTTGGCTGCCGCGGATAAAAACCGGTTCTTGAGTGAGGCCAGAACCGCCGGGAGCCTGGTTCATCCCAACATAGTCTTAACCTATGATGCTGGAATAGAAAACGGCCAGGTTTACATTGCTCAGGAATATGTGGATGGCGAGACTCTGGCTGTGAACATTCGGGAAGGCCGGCTTCTGCCGATCAAAAAATCTTTGGAGATAATTTACAACACTTGCTACGCCCTGGACTACATCCATCAAAAAGGTCTGGTTCATCGTGATATTAAACCCTCAAACATCATGGTCAACCAATTAGGCCAGGTGAAGTTGATGGATTTTGGGTTGGCCGGTGACCTGGAGGCCATGCTCAAGGGCGTGGAACGAAAGGAAATCGTCGGGACTGTCGGTTATATGTCGCCCGAACAGACAGCGGGGGAGATGCTCGATGCCCGGTCCGATATCTTTTCCCTGGGTCTGGTTTTATACGAGCTTCTGACCGGTCAAAAGGCTTTTAAAGGGGAGACCCCATATCAAATGATGTATCAGATTGTTTATGGTGACTTTACCCCGATTGAAACCTATCTTCCTGATATTCTTCTAAACTTGAAGGGGATCATCCAAACCTGCCTGTGCCGGGAGAAGGAATTTCGTTATCCCAGCGCCGGAGATTTGGCCGAAGATTTGCTCCCGATTATCCGGGGGAGTGATTCAGCCGTCTTCGACAAGCGGGATCAAGAAAAACTGGAGCTTCTGAAGCGGCTGGATTTCTTTAAGCATTTCCAATACTCCGATCTCCAAGAGGTCCTCAAGATCTCCACCTTCCATACCTATAAAAAAGGTGAAGTCATTGCCGAAGAGGCCATAGTCGATAATAATTTCTATCTTATCGTCAGCGGCCGGGCCAAGGTGGTCACTGATTCAGAAGAAAAGAATCTGATTCCGGGTGAGGTTTTTGGGGAATCGGCGGCTCTGACGAATATGAAACGTGTTTCCAAGGTCGTGGCCCAAACGGAGACTGTGGCCGTAGTAATCAATGCCAGCTTGTTTGTTAATGCCTCTGAACCGATCCAGTTAAAGTTTTATAAAGAATTCTATATGACCATGTTTTCCCGCTTAGTCGATGTAAATCTCCGCCTGATTCAGACAACCATTAGCAACCGCAAATGAGTTCGGGTTGCGTGTTTCGGGTTGCGTGTTGCGGGGTTATGGTTATGCGTCACACGATGCGTCTGATGCTGTGCTTTTATTTGTCTTCCGGCCTGCTACCTTCTGGATTATTCATAACTATCATAATTTCCGTAACCCGTAACCCGTAACCCGTAACCCGTAACCCGTAACCCGTAACCCAATGTCATTAAGTTAAGATTTCCGGTTTGGTTTTCGCATCACCCAGGGTGGCGCTTCGCTGACCCTGGGCTAGATTGTTTTTCCCCTCGTATATTGAAGACGCCCCCCCCTCTTCTTTCTCGCCCCATGCCGCCGGGCCTGTTGAGTGGGTGGGATCGGCTATATGGGCTCCGCATGCGGAGCCCATATAG
>JADFYA010000097.1 GCA_015233285.1 Deltaproteobacteria bacterium
ATTGGCTCGAAGCCGGTTTCGACATAGTGGCCCCGGAGGGCCGATTGGATTGGAAAGATCTTGAGGTTGTGGATCCCGACGGCCGATTGGATTGGAAAGATTTTGAGGTCGTGGATCCCGACGGCCGATTGGATTGGAAAGATTTCGAGGTCGTCGATCCTGAGGGCCGATTGGATTGGAAAGATTTTGAGGTTGTGGATCCTGAGGGCCGATTGGTTTGGGTAGACATGGATTTCGTCGTCCCAGTCTTCCCTCCTGGAGTGAACCCAGTCGGGCCGGTTTTTCCTCCCGGAGTGGACCCCGTTGTTCCGGTCTTTCCTCCCGGAGTGAAGCCAGTCGGGCCGGTCTTTCCACCTGGAGTGAAGCCGGTTGGTCCTGTCTTTCCACCTGGAGTGAAGCCAGTCGGGCCTGTCTTTCCCCCTGGAGTGAAGCCAGTCGGGCCTGTCTTTCCACCTGGAGTGAAGCCAGTCGGGCCTGTCTTTCCACCTGGAGTGAAGCCTGTTGGTCCGGTCTTTCCACCTGGAGTGAAGCCGGTTGGTCCGGTCTTTCCACCTGGAGTGTACCCCGTATGGACTGGTTTAAAAGGAGCCGGGTGGGGATCGTACTTGCCGCCAAACCGGCGGGCGGTGTCCTGGTTGTGATAGGGAATATCATGCCGGTGAGTGGGATTATGCTCCCACCTGCCGCCGCGGTCATGGGCGGTTACGACATTATAGTGAACGGTTCTACTCACATTGATATCCACATAATGCCTTCCCCAGTGAGGCGTCACCCAGGAATTTACTGCCGCGCCCACCATAAATCCGGCTGTAAACCCGACAACTCCGGCGACAACAGGCACTCCGGGAGAGACGTATACGACTGGAGGAGGTGGATAAGCTGGATACATCCAAGGCCCATAAACCACTACTGGATTATAGACTGGAACGTAGACAACATCTGGAGCCGGTGGTTCAATCCGAACAATCCTTTCTTCGACGATCACCTTTTGCTGAGCGGTTGTTTTCAAATAACCGGCAGCCTGGGCTTTGACCCGCAGTTCTTGGACCGTGTCCATCACCTCACCTTGTTGAACCAGAAAGGCGTTGCCCAGCGCTGATGTCCACTCGATTTTTTCATTCATCATTTGGAGTATGTTGGGCACATGGGCCAGCGACTTGACACTTACATCCCATCCCACCGCCAGCAAAGCGGTATCTAACTGGGCGCCTTGTAAAGTTGGATTTTGGGCTACCCATACCGCCGCCTCTTGCACCTCCACGGGATATGTCGCGGCCATCAGGACCTGGATTAACAGAGCATCGGGATATAGGGCGACCGGCGCCACCATCTGGGCCAGTTCCGCCTTGCTGTATACCGGTGGAGGGGCCGCCTGGCCTGAGGCGACGACCGGAACAACCAGCATCACCATGAGCAGCCAGGTAAGTACCCTTATCGATGAACCTATTTTTTTCATAATATCTCCTTTTGTGGTAACCTCATGAATCCGGGAATCAGGTTATCTATCGGGAATCAGGCTATCTATATCGATGAACTAATTGTACTGTTGGAACAAAAGGATTGGTTTTATGGAACATCACCGGCCTCTTCTGACGTTCAGATACTGGGTCGACGAGTCTTCCCGATCTAGGGCCGCCACCTTCAAGGTGATGGCGTACCGTCCGTCTGGTGCGTCTTGAGGAATGTCAAATAGTCCGTTAGCCATCCGGGTTCCGGGGGCTGTGATTATCTCTTGAGACACCGTACCCAAATCTTTCCATTTATTGTCTGATATATCTAGAAAAAACAATGATCTAGTTTCAATAACAGCAATATCCCCGATGCCTTCCGGGGCCATGATGTAGTAAGAAGCCGTCAAGGAAACCGTGCCGCCGGGACCAATGTCCACGGGATTGATGGTAAACGATTCAATTTTAGTCAAATTGCCCTGAGTCGGGATATATCTGATTTTTTGGGCGGTTTGTCGGGCGTCTGCCATCGGATAACTATTTAAGTTCGAATACATGGACAGGCAGTGTCCCCAGGCCAAGGCAAAGGCCAGGGTGCCCCCGACCGCGGCTCCGGCCAGGGCCCCGCCCAACGCATGCCGGCCACCGATCACGGCCCCTAGCAAGGCTCCACCGGCCGCGCCGACGGCAGTATACTGGGCCATACATGAATTTTGAGCGGCTCTCCGGTCTTCCGCCGTTAAAGGGGTGCCCGGCGGGGGTAACGGGGCACATGAAGCCAACATAAATGTTAGTAAAACAAATACTACCACCGCCTTTAAGTGCGCCGGTCTCATCGTGTCTCTCCTTTTTTGGCAATGTCGCAACTTCATTTCCAGCCTCAGGATGCCTCCATCGCCCAGGGGAGGGGGAGGAAAGGCAGGGTCAAGATTAAGCCCGCAAAACCAGGATTTTTGGTCATCCGGCAGGGACTTCGGTAGTTGCTTCTTGATACTGTTGAACATGGCCGGGATAGTAGCACAAGATGAGACTTGAAGCAAGAATAATGCAGGGTCCAACATCGGATAGTCTTTGTATCTTCACCTGTTGTCCAGGCCCAACATCCAGCGGACGGGTCATTCCGGCGGATTCCGGGATGAAGTCGGGTCAGTCCGGTCAATTAACGGCAGCGGCCAGTGAGCCTTGACGTAATCTATTTCGTCTTCCGGCGTTTTGACGATGTCGTCGAGTTTGGATTGAAATAAAGTGGACAATATTTGTTTGAACACCGGCCCTGGTTTGTAGCCCATATCCTTTAGCCCTCGGCCGGTCAGGTGTAGATTCATATATCTTAGTTGGGTCAGGTACAAGGAAATGGAGCGGCGGGTCATGTCCTTTCCGGTCCGGGCCATCATGTAAAGCAGCGCTTCGTTACTCAATGGATTGAGATCGTTGTATATCTCGCTCTTCATCAGGTTTTTGCGAAGGTAATACTTCTTGAGAATGCGATCTGCGGCGGCCCGGTCGGTTATGATGGCCGTTTTTTTTCGGGTTGGAACCATCAACCGCTCGCACAGGGCCTCTAAAGACTCCCACTTGAGGTCTGAGGTCAAGCCGAGAAAATAGACCAGCCAGTGCTGAAAAGATTCTTCAATGTAACTAAGTTCATACCATGAGATAACTTCCTTGATCCGATTGATCAGCTTTTCTTTTGATGGACTCCAGCGCAGGTCCGGCCAGATGACCGGAAGGAGCTTGTAATGATTCATTTCGGCCAGGATCGACGCCGGATTGTCCTCTAATAGAATGAGCCGCAACTCGGAAAAAATGCGGATTCCGGACAAGTGATCAAAGCATTTAATTTTTATCGCGTTCTTGATGAGGTTGGCTGTTAACTTGTCGATCTTAAGACCGAATCGTTGTTCAAACCGGATAGCCCGGAACACGCGGGTCGGGTCTTCGACAAAACTCAAATTATGCAGAACACGAATAACTTTTTCCTTGATATCTTTCTGGGCTCCAAAGAAATCAATTAACGTTCCGAAGTGTTTGCTGTTCAGCTTGACGGCCAGGGTGTTCATGATGAAATCCCGACGGTGCAAGTCCAGTTTGATGGAGCTTATCTCAACTACCGGCAAAGCCGCCGGCGATTCATAGTATTCCAACCGGGCCGTGGCCACATCCACTTTGTAACCATCGGGAAAGATGAGCACTGCCGTCCGGAATTTTATAAAATGGCGCATCCTGAGATTATGTTTTTTGGCAAACACTCGGGCAAAGTGAATTCCATCGCCTTCAATGACGACGTCAATATCAAAATTATCCCGACGCAAAAGCAGATCACGGACAAATCCCCCCACCGCATAGGCGTTGTAATTGAGTTCCTCGGCCGCCTCGCCTAGATCTTGTAAGAGCTTGAAAATGTCTTCGGGTAACCGTTCGGCCATGAGTGACTTAATCTTCTTGGTGCGAACGAAATCGTGGCCTTTGCTGCTGTCATAAAGATATTCGGAAACAGTTGGCTGGCCGATGAGTGCATTGAGCAGATCGGTCCTGGTGATGATACCCACCAACCGGTCATTTTCGCACACCGGCAGCAGCCGTTGTTTGTCCACGAAAAAGAGTTGTTGAATCTCATACAGCGACGCATTAGGATGGACGCTGACCGTATCCGGGCTCATTAATTCCTTGACCGGTAGATCCCGCAATCCGTGAAAAGCCGCCTTTTCCAACACTTGCCGGGTAATCTGGCCCTTCAGTTGGTCGTGCGAGACCACGGGGGCCCCATTGATGTTGTACTTGATGATCAAGTCTAACGCGTCTTGGATGGTTTTGTCCACTTCCACCGTGATGGCCGGGCTACTCATAAGACTGCCGGCGTTGGTCGTCGGGTTGACCTTGCTTCGGAGAACCAGGATTAGATTTTTTTCCACCTGCAGCAGAGTTTCGTTTTTTATGGCGGCCGAGGCGGCTGTGGGGTGCCCGCCACCGCCAAAGGTCATGGCAATTTCGCCCACATTGACTTCGGAGATGCGGCTGCGGGCCACCATGTAAACGCGGTCTTCCATCCGGGCCAGGGCAAAGAGGACGTTGATGTTTTCCATGTCCATGAATTTGTGGGCCAATAGGGCGAAGTCACCCACATATCTGTTGGATGAGACCTTGGTTATGACCACCGCCACTCCGTTGATGTCGTAACTCTTGGCTGATTCGATCAAGTCGTGGAGCAGGCTGACTTGTTCCACCGTTAATTCACGGGTGATCAAGTCCGAGACGATGTTCAAGTCGGCCCCTTTGGACAGCAGAAAGGCCGCCGCTGAAAAATCTTCTTCTCGGGTGGAGGAAAAGTTGAAAGAGCCGGTATCTTCATAGATGCCGGTGGCCATGACGGTGGCTTCTTCCGGTGTCAAACAGATGTCGCGCTCCCGCAGCAGTGAAACCATAATGGTCGTATTGGCTCCGACCTCTCGGATTACCTCGACCGAACCCGTGATGTCGTCCGGAGATGGCGGATGGTGGTCGTAAATGTGTATATCTACGCCGTTCTTGCCAACAATGTCCTTGAAATCTCCTATCCGGCCGGCCTGCCGGGTGTCGACCAGAATCAACCGTTCCACCTTTTCTAAATCCACTTGTTTGATTTTTTCAAAGTCAAAGATATAAAGCGTGGATTGAAGAAAGAAGTCTCTTAAACTGCCTTCCTGAGAGCCCGGAAAGACCAACGTGGCGTTGGGATAAAGCTTCTTAGCCGCCAGCATGCTGGCTAAGGCGTCAAAGTCGGCATTCATGTGGGTCGTGATGATTTCTTTAGACGAGGGGCCGCCGGCAGGCGTCGGACACGGTTCGCTGGACAATGGGTGTTTCCTTACTGTTGCGGGTTGCGCGTTACGGGTTGCGGGTTGTTTTCAGCAAACTCGCCGAACTCAGGTTATCTAGAGATCAACGGCGTATTTCTTGATTTTGCTCAGCAGGCTCATGTGGCTGATTTCCAGCAGTTTGGCGGCATGGGTACGATTTCCGCCGGTTTTTGTTAATGCCTGGATTATCAACATTTTTTCCAGGTGTCTGGTTCCTTTCTTAATGGACAGATCGCCATCTGCAAGGGGGCCGAAGCAGGAAGGCTCAGATCCTGAACCAGGCGTGGCGGAAGTCTTTTCCACTATTTCCGAAGGCAACGAATCCAATGTAATCACCGACCCTTCGGTCAGGACCATGGCCCGTTCAATCACATTTTCCAGTTCGCGTACATTTCCGGGCCAGTGGTAGGACATAAAAAGAGCCATGACCTCCGGTACGGCCCGGTTCACCTGATGATTGAGACGATGATTTAATTTTTCAATGAAATGTTGGGTTAAGAGGGGAATATCTTCCTTGCGCTCGGCTAACGGAGGCAAAACAACAGACATAACGTTAATCCGGTAGTATAGATCCTGACGGAAACGCCTGGCGGCCACCTCTTTGGACAGGTCCCGGGACGTGGCTGCAATTATGCGCACGTCGATCTTGTAAGAGCGAGTGTCCCCTACCGGCCTGATTTCCTCCTCCTGGAGAACCCTCAATAGCTTGACCTGGAGAGAAACCGGCAATTCACCGATTTCGTCTAGAAAAAAAGTCCCTCCGGCTGCTTCGGCCAGCAAGCCCTTTTTGTCCCGGTAAGCGTCCGTAAAGGCGCCTTTTACAAATCCAAACAATTCGCTTTCCAGAAGATTTTCGGGGATCGCCCCGCAATCCACAGCCATAAAAGGCTTGTCCCGACGCGGACCATTATGATGAATGGCCCGGGCCACCAGTTCTTTACCAGACCCGGATGGGCCGGTAATCAAAACTGAGGTCTTGTATTCGGCCACGCGGCTGATGGTTTGAAAAATCTTCTTCATCGCCGGGCTCTTGGAGATAATATTGCTGAAATTATATGTTTTTTTGGCTTCTTCCCGAAGCTTTAAATTCTCCCGCCGGAGTTGTTCTCTCTCTTCAGCCTTCTTCAGGGTCAGGATGATTTCATCTGCCTTAAACGGCTTGGAGACATAGTCATAGGCGCCTAATTTCATCGACTGGATGGCCGTGTCTACCGTCCCGTAGGCGGACATCATGATGATCGGCCCGGAGAACCCATCGGCCAGGGCCTGCTCCAAGAAACTGAGACCACCCATGACCGGCATTTGGATATCACACAACACATAGTCAAAGGTCTTGTCCTTGAGTCGAGCCAGACCTTCCTGACCATGGCCGGCTAGGTCCACCTGGTAGCCTTCCCGGGTTAGCAGCATCTTGAGCATATGACGCATGGCGTCTTCATCATCTATCACCAAGATGGTGCCAAGATTTTCAGCCATGCTCAGGCTCCGGTAACTTTATTTGACACGGCCATAATTGACCCATCCGAGTGCACGCAACTGTTGCCGGCTGCATGTTACTGGTGACCTGTTGAAGACAACTTTGATTTATTTAATTGTTGACCGGGATGGTCAAAGTAAACACCGCCCCTCCGGAGCCGGCGTTGTGGACAGACAGCCGGCCACCCATGGACTCGATTATGCCCAGGCTGGTGGAGAGCCCCAGTCCGGTGCCGTGGCCGGGAGGTTTTGTCGTGTAGAAGGGATCAAAGATCAGGCCGATTTCTTCTGCCGGGATGCCGGGACCGGTATCGCAGACGCGAATGATCACTTCCTGGGGTGATGATCCATCAGTTGTGGTCACATCCGTCTCCAGGGTGATGACCCCGCCCTGGGCCATGGCGTCGCAGGCATTGACCATCAGGTTAATGATCACCTGTTTCAACAGGTCGGGATCGGTGCGGAGCAAGGGTAGTGATCCGTGCAAATTAAGGTCAATGGTGATACCGGATTTGCTTTCCTGAAAACGAAATAAATCAGCCGATTCTTGAAGGATGTCATCCATCCGGACGTCGGCCAGGTGTTCTTGCGGGGGGCGGGAAAAATTAAGTAATTGCCTGACAATTCTATTAATCCGTTCCAATTCCGGGCCAATTCGGCTGATAATGTCTCGCCATTCTTCGTTAGACAAGGCACCTTTTCCCAGGATTTCCAAATAACCCAAGACTGCCCCGAGGGGATTTCCGATTTCGTGGGCGATCCCTGCAGCCAGGCGGCCCACTGAAGCCATTTTCTCGGAGGTGATCATTTCGGCCCGGGTTTTCAGAATTTCCCGATTGGCCGTTTCCAGGGCTTCGATTTGATGCCGAAATTGAACTTTGTTCTCTTCAAGTCGGGCGATCATTTTTTTGATTGACAGGTAAAGCCGTCCGACTTCGTTGATCTCCCATTCTTCGGCCTGATTAAACGGTTGATCCACATCCCGGTATGAGTCGACCAATCGCCCCATTCTTTGAAGAGGATTCATCAATTGTTTGGTGATCAGATAATTTCCAAACAAAATGAAAATCAGACAATAGATCAAGATAAATAACCAGACCATCCGCTGCCCTCGCATGAGCACCGCCTGGATGTCTTGCAGTTTAATGCTGCCCTGGCAGGCGCCGATCAGCCGGGTTCCGGCAAAGAGGGGGGCACTGACGAATAATCGGGTGTTCTGGTAATTCCAGTTAATGATCCAGGTGGCGGTCGGGATGGTTTTGAACATCGGGGCTCGGAACTTAACCGCTGCTTCTAAGTCCTTGAAATTAAAATCAGCGTTTTCTTCCAAAGGCGTGGCCCGATTCAGCGGCCTTAAGTCCGGTCCGTAAATCACCAGAGGATCCAGGTGAATATTGGTCAGGGCGTTTTGGATGAAAATTTGCACCTGGTTCGGGTCGACGCGGGCTGGTTGGCCCGGTCCGGTCATGATGAACAGGGATTGGTTGATGGTCGAAATGGTAGCAGAAATTTGGCCGGCCTTTTGGCGCAAAATATCATCCTCGGCCAGGCGGAGGATGATGACGTTGATGAAAAAAATGGCCGCCAACATGAGCAAAGTCATGCCTGCTACTACCTGAAACCGGAGGCTTAGGGAAGATTTTTTCATCGCCATAGGTTTTGCATCATCCTTGAGTAGGAAGTGATAATCAAATCGCCCCAAAATAAGTAGGCGATCGCCCCAATAGACAGGAACGGACCATAGGGTATGGCGTATTTGAAGTCACGTTTTTGGATCGCCATAACCGTCAGGCCAATGATCGAACCCAGCAAGGCGGAGACCAGAATGGTAACCACCACTCCTCGTGGTCCCACAAACGCCCCGATCATAGCCAGTAACTCCACGTCGCCGAATCCCATCCCCTCAATCCCGGAAATTCTTTTGTAAATCCAGCCAACCGCAAACAGGATCCCACCACCTAAGAGCACTCCCCAGAGCGAATCGATGAAGGTAATCCCAGGTAGCACCACAGCCGCCAACATTCCCAGGGGAATGCCCGGCACGGCGATGAAAAAAGGGATAGTTTGAGTATCTAAGTCCACAAAAGTAATGACGATTAAAGCCGCGCAAAAGGCAAAATAGATGAGCGCCGCCCAAACCGGAGTAAATCGGAGAAACGCGGCCAGGGCAAACAAACCGGAGATAAATTCGACTAAGGGATAGCGCCGGGAGATAGTCGCGCCGCAAGCCCGGCATCGGCCTTTCAACCACAAGAAACTTAATACCGGGATATTGTCATAAAACCTTATTGCGGTCTGGCAGGAAGGACAATGGGAACCAGGTCTGACAATGGATTCCCCTCTTGGAAGGCGGTAGATCAGAACATTCAAGAAGCTGCCGACCACCAACCCGAAAACAAGCGCCATAGTCCATAGAAGGTATTGTTCAATCACCCGATTCCCCTTTTAACGCATCATTATCAAGAGGTCAATCCTGCCTGAGACAAGCTTTCCGCCGGTTGGGCTGGATCATTCTATCAGGCTGTTATTCAGAAGAAAAAGAATATAACTTACTTTTCGCTCGCCGATATACTTTTCCATGGTGTAAGACTGTTCCGTCCATCCGTAACTCTTGCCGCTGAACCCGATCACTTGCCCCTCTTGAAGGTTTTTGCCGCTAATACTGCGGTATCCAGCCAGGTGAACCATGACCCGGCCACCTGGGCATCTGACATAGATTCCTTCCGCCAGACGCTCTGAGCCGTATGCCTCTATGGTCCCGCTCCCGGTGACTTTGAGCTGCCTGATCTCGTGATCGAACAAGTCCTCCGCGTCCGGCCGGTTGGCCGTGCTTATTTGGTCGAGCATGTCCAGGCCCACATCACACACATCCACCGAAAACACCGGCCCCACCATTACCAGTAAGTTGACTAAGGTTAACATAACGATAAGCTTAACCAAACGGCCCTCCGTTGCTAAGGTGTAGTGCTGCGTCTTTTTGTTTATTTATAACAATCTCTTAATGTTGATAAACTGCTTAAGCCGGTTGTGAAGAATCGGTGGTTCTCAATCGGATATCCTTCAGTAGGTATGACACGTCCGGTTCAGTTATTCCTTCTTCGTGGTCTGATGTCACGGCCAACATCTGGGCCTCTACCTCCGCTCCGAACGTGATATTCTTCATCTGGGTTCTGGCTTGTTCCGATGTTCTTCCAGAGTAATGCACATCTCCGGAGGTGATATCAAATCTGTCTTTCTCAATGTTCCCTCCGACTAGGATGCCGGTGGTCGTTATTGTCTCTTCCTTGGTGCTCTCTAATTCCAGCCAGGTGATACGATCTCTTGCCCTTTTGGAGTCCAACGAAATACCGAATGGGTTACTGCGGGTCCTGACGCGAAGTTTTGCGCCGTCCCGGGCGATAAGTTTCAACAACTCTGTATAGTGCTTTTTGACCCTGGAATGCGACATTAGACTGATGACACGGTCGGAAGCATTTTTACCGCCGATCACTTCAGACAGGTCGTCTATAACTCCTCTAATATCTACGTCAAAAAGTAACCCAAGCTCTTCTCTTGAAGGAAAGCGGAGCCGGATGGCAAAAGAAGACGGCACCAAATCAGCTACCATAAGTCTATGATTAGCAATGATGTTTTCAGGCACCCTAGATCGGGACGTTGAGGAACCTGTACGCACTTGTGCGATAGCATTGACTATTTCTTGAATTCTAAACAAGAATTTTCCCAAGAATCCAGCTTGCACCGTGTGCTCGTGGACGGGGTCGCCGTCGAGCACCAGCTCCAAGTCATTCATCGACTCCAGCATTTCCGATTCCCTAAGCTCTTCCCT
>JADFYA010000098.1 GCA_015233285.1 Deltaproteobacteria bacterium
GCTAAACATGAACCCCCACGGCCGCAATCGGCAGCCCAACGTGGGTATTCTGTTTTACTCATAGCCTTTCATTTAATCAGCGTAATCAAGGTTCAGACGATCAACATACCTAACTATCAGCAACATTATTCTAATTCAACAGCATTGGGGCAACGCCCTGGGCTAACCTAGCGCACTCCTTTGGGGCTTATTGGGAGTTGATCATTTAAGAAAATCACAGGCGATTACGCGGTCCTTAACTCAATGACATTGACAGATAACCGGCGACCAGCAACGAGTAACGAGACCGGGTCTACCCGACACGGTAATACGGGAGGGACAAATGAGCGAGGGTTTCAGGTACAACATGCAACATTTGGGTGATATCGTGGTTGGCAAATTGACCAAGATATGCTGCGCCATCAAAGAGTCGACCAGGGGCATCATCCTGACCTATGACATCCACGACCTGGAGAAGGAAAGGATTCACCTGATCAGGGACATCGGGCGCCGGATCGTAGCCATCCGAAAGAACCATCCCGAACTCGATATATTCAGGGATGATCAATTGATGGAATTGTTCTTCAAGCTCGACAAAGTTGAAGCCGGGTTGGAAGATCGCGAAAATGAAAGAAAAGCAAAACTTGACCCGGCCAACCTGGCTGCAGAGGAAGCTTGATCTCTTCGTGAGATCTGCCCGCACCTGGGCACGAACCCCTTGTCCGGGTTCGATGCTGTTGAACAAAGAGTGCGGCTTAGACTGGAATCCGCCTCATTGTCTGAACTGTGATTACGCTGATTGACTGATTTACTATGATGTTTGCAGGTTCAAGGCCAAACATGAAACCCCGCGGCCTATCCTTCGGCCCAACCCGAGGGTATTCTGTTTTAATCATAGTCTTTCATTTAATCAGCTAATCAGCGCAATCACGGTTCAGACCAGCACCGAGCAACCAGCAACCAGCAGCCAGCAACAAACACGAGCACCAAGCAACCAGAAACGAGCATCGAGAGGTGGCTATGCCTGTAGGTAGACAAAAAGTAATGATCATCGATGGTGACTCCACTCAGACGGAGGCATTTAAGAAGCTACTGTCCGAGCACTATGACGTCACCACAGTGGCCACCCCGAAGGAAGCCATAGACAAAGCCAACACAGAGAACTTCGACGTCATCGTCAACGGATATATCCTGCCCATGGTGACCGGACCTGAGGGGATTAATGAAGTTAGGACGTTAGATAGTTTAATGGTGGAGGAAAAGGCCGCTATATTGAAAAAAATGCGTGAAGCCGTGCTCCGGGTAGAATCCGAATTTCATACGGGCAAGGCAGCCGCAGAGGAACTGTTAAAGCATTCGCAGGGCCAATTGGATAATATCCTGGAGCTGCTAAATGGACGAATCCGTGAATTGGAGACGGACAAAGCGCAACTTCAGCGAGACTTCAACGGTCTTAAAGACGAGATCAAGACCGCTTCCGTGGCTCAGGCCGGGGCCGAACAAAAAGCCGGAGATGCTCTGGCCGCCATGAATGAGGCCATGAATAAGGCGGGAACCGCTATCCAGGAGAAGGCCGAAGCCGAAAAAAAGATGCTCGCCGCTATTGAGGCCAAAGCGCAGGCTGAAAGTCAGGCCAAAACCGATCAAGCCGAGAAAGCCGAAGCTGAAAAAAAGATGCTGGCTGCCATTGAGGCCAAAACGCAGGCTGAAAATCAGGCCAAAGCCGCCCAGGCCGAGAAGGCCCAGGCCGAGAAAGCCGGGCAAGACGCTCTGACCAAGCGGGCCGAGGCGGAAGGCCGGGCCCAGGAACTCCTCACCGCCAAGGCCAAAGTCGAAGCAGACTACGCCGCGCTGCAGAAGCAATCGGCCAAACAGATCGAATCCGTCACCAAAGAAATTAATACGGCTTTGAACGACAAGGCCAGGGTCCAAGAACAGTTGGACACGGCTATCCAGGAGAAAGCAGAGGTCGAAAGAAAATTGGGTATCGCCCTCAGCGACAAGTCCCGGGTCGAGCAGCAAGCCGAAACGATCTCGCAAGTAAAAGACCAGGTCCAAAAAGACCTGGACGCGGCCCTGGCCAAAAAGACCGAGATGGAAAGAAACGTCCAGAGTTTGAAGAACGCCGAGGCCAAGCTGGAACATGACCTGGCTGAGCACCAAACCAGGGCGACCCGGGATGTGGAAGCCTTAAAGAAGGACATAAGCACCCTCAATAACGAACTGCATAAGGCGGTAGCCGCGGCCGACAGCGCGGCCGGGGAGAAGACCGAGGCCGTTAAAAAGGCAGAGGCAGCCCTCAAAGAGAAGACCGTGTTTGAACAGAAACTAAACACGGTTCTGGCCGGGTTGGAGGAAGCAGAAAGAAAGAGCGACGCGGCCGAAGAGAAGGCCAAAAAGAATACGGAAGAGCTTACCGCTCAGGCGGCCCTGCTCAGAAGCGAACTGGAAAAGGCCATCTCTATGGCTGAAACGGCCTTCAAGGAAAAAATGACGGCTGAGGAAAAACTGACCACCATCCAGAAGAGATGGGAACAATACATGGCGAGTAAATAATATGACGCAGCTCTTCGACGCCGGCGGAAGTCGGGACGTATCCGAGCTGACCCGGCAGAGCAACTACCTGTCTGGGCAATTGGCCGAATTGTCGGCTGAACTGGATTCCACCAAAGAGGCGCTGACCGCCAAGACCGCCTACTTGCAATCCCTGTCCCGGGAATACGCCTTGACCACAAATAAAATCAGGGAGTCCTCCGCTGAGATTTACCGGTTTAAGAAAAAACGGACCGACATTGATGAAGGAGCTTTACTCCTACTCCAGGAGTTTGAACGCAGCCGGTCTGAACTGATCCAGCTTGAGAAGCGGAAACAAGACCTGGACCGGAAGATTGCCCAGGCCGGCCAAGATCAGCTCCAATCTGTCACGGACCTGGCTGCTCTTGATCAGTCGCGACAGGAAGTTCTGCCCCGAATGAAAGACCTGGAGTTAGAATCTGCGCAGTTGACCTCGGCAATAAGCAGCAATTTAGCGGACGCGTCATCCAAGGTGGAGAAAACCGAACACACATTGGATCAAATGCTGGGCAAGCTGCTGGGTTATATCGGCGAGCGGGATTCAATTAAGGACATGATAAATGAACAAGAGGCGGCCGTCTTCCAATTAAAAGATGAGATTGACCATCTTAGCCGGCGGATCCAAGATCTGAAAGAGACGAAATTACTTCTGCAGAAAAGAACTACCGCAACGGATGAGCTGGATGAATTGAACCGGGACGTCGGGTCCGTGGAGGTGGAGTTGAAGGCGCGGCGCAAAGAGCTTGCGGCGAAAAGGCAACAGCTTGAGGCCCTGACTCGGCAGAACGATGAACGCTCCGCAACTATCGATTCTCTGGGAAAAGAAGTGGGACCGTATCTGGCCGCCCGGACGGCCTTGGAGGCGGTTAAAGAAAGGGATGCGGCCTTGGCCGCCTCAATCAAAGACGGATTGACGAAATTTGTGGATTTGTTTCAGGAAAACGTCAGGCTGGGACAGGATATCCACAAAACGGCGGATAAGAGCGCCGCTCTCATTTCGTTTAGTAAAGCTTTTAGTTAACCCTGGGCAAGCGGACAGGGAGGACTACCGTGCTTTAATTTTTGCTTGGTCTCGCCCCTTTATTAACGGAATGGCATGAAAGACGGAGATGCATCATGTTAAATCAGGACAACGCATCGGTTCTGATGGGAAAAAGATTACAGGATATTGCCAATAGAGTGGCATCTCAACTTCAGGCCAGAAAGATCCGAGACGTTCTTGATCATGAGATCAGCAAAAGTAGCCGTGCGGCGGAGCACCTCAAGGACAAGCTGACCATTGTTCGGACTCGGCTCACCGAAACCCTTCAGTCCATCGCCGGCCTGGAGCCGCGGTTGAAAGAACCTAGGCAGACGCTGGCGCAGTTGGAGGAAGAAAGACAAAGGGCCGAAATAGAATATCTGAGGCTAAAGGACCTGGAAAAAGATCTGGAAGCCAAATTGGAGCACTTGCCGCAAGTAAGATCGGAAGTGATCAAACGGCGGCAGGAGGTCCGGAAAGCAAAGGCGGAGTTTGAATCCTTACAGATCAGTCTGCAGAATAATGTCACCCAAAAATCCCAACTGGAAGCAGAAGTAAAGTCGCTCCAGGCCAGATTTCAACGGCTCTCGGAAGAGATTCCCATGCTTAGGAATGTCCGTGATATGATCCTGGGCCAGAAGCCGGAAGGCATGAATGAGGCTACTTTTCGGGAGATTCAACCTAACCTGGATACTTCCGTTGCGGATTATTCCCACGACGTGGCGGCTCAGGTAGAACAAATCGAACAAGAATTGGCCGAGTTAAACAAACGGATGGACCAGCGCCTGACGGTCCAAAAACAGCACCAGGCCGAGGTGGCTCAACGGCAACAAATGGTGGCTGAGTTGAAGGCCGGATTGGGGATTGAGGTCTCTTCGGAGATGATTCAGACCGAGCTTGATGCACTCGAAGATCAAAAACAGACCAGACTTAATCAATTGGAAGCCGGTAAGGTGGAGATGGTTGGCCTGAAAGCGGATCTTCAAGAAATAGATGCACAATTGGCCCAGGCCCGAGAGACTGAAGAGAAGTCTAAGAAGCGGCTGGCCCATCTTAATTCCGTTAAGCAAGATATGGGCCGCATCGACAATCTCGTCCAGGAGATTGAACGGCTGGCCGATGAAACTAACCGGTTGGAGATGAGGGCGGAAGTCAATACGGGATTGCATGAAATTGTTCAGCAAGTAGAAGAAAAAGTGGAATCCGTCCATCACCGGCTACAGTCCGCTTTTGAGAACAACCAGAAATTTTACCATGATCTTTATCAGGAATTAATAAAGCCGTTGGCTTATTGACCGGCAACTAAATAAGAAGGTTCTGGGAGTAACCCAAGTGTTGCGGCTAGGAGGTACGAGTCAAAGCCATTGATTTGGGGAAGTTCGAGCCCTTGAGCTATTGACATCGACGCACGACACCTAACCCGTAACTCGCAACCCTACCTCGTAACTCGTAACCTGAAAGCACGCGACACATGGAGGATAATTGTATGGAAAACGAATACGCAGAAAGAACTGGGTTTTGGGGTGGCGTGGCCAAAGTATTGAACGCCGGAGGAAGCGCGACCGTGTATGCCTATGATTCCGCCGCCACCGCCTTGGGTAAACTGTTTACGGTGATCAAGAAGACACCGGATCTACCGGGTAAGGCCAAGGGGATGTTCACCGGCGGACTGGGGATGATCCGACCCGGCGAAATCAAGATACTTGAGCAGAAGATTAAGGACTATGAAAGTAAAATAAAGATGTTGTATTATGAAATCGGCAAAGAAGGCGCCGAGCATGGAGCCGCTGAAGCCCCCCTGGCCACGGAAAACGTAACTCAGTTAATTGCCGATGTTAGAGAATATGAAAAGGAAATCCAAAGATTCCTGAGACGGATTGAGGAAATAAAGGAACAAAAAGATGCGGCCGCCTCCAGGAAACAGAGGCACCGTGACGATGCCGGATTAGCCAAAGAAAGTGAACAGATATCGGAAGAACTGATCTTGAAGGGAGTTGCTTCGGCGATTAAGAAGGCCCTAAAAGAAGGTATATTTGAATCTGTCTCTGACCGGGCTGTGTTTGAAAGGGTGGCCAATGATCTCCTGGACAGTGAAACGGAGATAAAGATCCTGGCCGCCGCCGAGTTGGGCAAAATGGGTAATTACGCCGCCGTTCCCATCTTCATGGAGGCGGTCAAATTTGATAACCCGGCCCTGGTCTCCGAAATCATTAATTCACTCATCGGGATCGGTGATCTGCGGGCTATCCCATTGTTTAAGAAGAATATTTACCATCCCGGTTATCAGGTCCGAATCGGCTGCCTCAGGGGACTTTATAAACTGGCCGCGGCTGAGGACGCAGGTCCGCTGCTCATTGAAAGCCTCAGAGATAAACACCCTGAAGTGAGAAGAACAGCGATCACCTTCATTGGTTGGAAGGACTATGCTGATGCAGTCCCCGCCCTGATCCAGTGCCTTAAGGACGAAGAGGTTCGAGTTCGGAAAGCGGCGGTATCAGCCCTGGCCAACCTTAAGGATAAAGCGGCTGTTTTGCCTTTGATTAAACTTCTGGGAGACAAAGAGATAGAGATTAGAGAAAAAGCCTTTGACTCCATCAGGTTGATTACCGGTGAAGAACTTACCTTTGATGTTCATGCCTCAGGCAAAGCCCTAACTGAATCCGTCAACAGCTTGCGGGGCTGGTGGCAAGAGGCGCGGATGGGTAAACTGGAACCGGCGGCCGTTGAATCGTTCGTGGAGGCTAGCCCGGCTCCGGCAGAGATTATGGAACCGGTGGAGAGCGTCCCGGAACCCATTGAACCCGAATTAGAATCCCAGGCCGTGGAAGAGACTACCGAGACTCTATCCGAACCGGAAGCCCCACATTTGGGCGAGCCTGAAGCCGCGGATTTACCTGAACCGGAAGAGGCTGATATACCCGAGCCGGAGGAAGACGCCGTCGTCACCATCGAGCCGGCCGAAACAGAGCCTTCACTTGAGGCCGCCCCTGCAGATGATGTTGAAAAGATAGAACCGGCCTTAACGGAGGAATCCGAATCCATCACTGAAGCTGAAGAGCCCGAACCGACCGTTGCCGCGACCACTGAGACTAAACCTGAAAAAGCCGATGAAGAAACAGAGGAAGATGATGGCTACATCACCAGGTGATGCCCGGCAGGCCCAGGCGGATGAAAAAAAAGAACAAGGCTGGCTGGATAAGAGGCGGACGGTGCTTGACCGGTTACGTCGGGACAAGAAGCCGGCCCATCACAATCAGGCCGAAATTCAGGCGGAGAAACAAAGACTCCGGGCCGAGGTGGATAAATTAGAAGGCGAAAATCATTCTCTCACCCGCCGGGTGAAGGATCTTGATACTCAGCTCTTCGAACTTAAACAACAGGCCCAGTTGTCCTACACCAGGTCTGATGAGCTTAAGAATAAGCTTACCGAGGTGTTGGCCCTGGAAAGAGGGTTGGCCGACGAGATTCGTTTCTTTGAGTCTGAAAAGGCCGCCCTTTCCCAGGAATATCTGGTTATATCCAATCAGGTCGGGGCCAACATGGTCGTTCTTGATCAGACGGCCAAAGATATCGATTTTTTGAATGGGGAAGTGGAGGCGACTATCACCAAGATGGACATGACAAAGGATGAAGTTATGGATATCTATAGTGATGTTGACCACCTGGATGAAAAGATCACCGGAATGATCGCATCGCTCAAAGAGTTGTCCCGCCGGATGCAACGGATGGAAAAGAATATTAAGATAGTTTACTACCAGATGAAGAAAAATGTATAGGGGAGCTTATGATCACCGCAGCTACGCTTGAAGAAAAGCTTAAATCACCTGTGACCGCGTGGACGGAATGGCCGGCACCCGATACTCTCCCGGATATTGACGAGCGAATAGCGGAAGCCTTGAAAGATGATGCGTCCACACCAGCCCAGGTCATTAAGGAAGTGCCGGTACCCAAGATCGCCGGCCTTGACCTGTTGAAAGGGGGAGGCTATGATGTTGATTTAGAAAAGACCATCAACGACATGCTCTCCATTATCAGGAACATGGAATCCCAGTTGGAGAACGTGCTCGGTATCAATTCCCTGCTGGAAAAAGATCTCCGTGAATCTAAGGGTATGGTTACCCGGCTAAAGGCTGATAAGACGCACCTGGAAAACGAAATTGCCGGGATGAAAGAGGCGATCCCGTCTAAGCGGGAAATCCAAATTGAGATCGATCACCTGGTGGAGGAGCGAAATATCGCCCAGAAGAGCATCCATGACCTTAAGGCAAATTATAAGAAGATCCAGCAAGATTTGATCCAGTACCAAAATCGGATCGGTAACCTGGAAGAAGAGAAGAGGGATTTCGTCACTGAAATTAATTTCCTTGAATCTAAATTGCACGCCTCGGCCGAAAAAATCAGCCGGTTCGAAAACGAACTCATCTCGTTGCGGGGCGAGAAAATAGCTCAACGTGACAGAATAAATGCGCTGGAAGAAGAGTTGCAGGAGACTCTAAATGAAAAGTACCGGCTCCAGATGGAGCTTAAAGAAACCAAAGAAGGCATGGCCGAGTTGCATGCGGCCCTGACCGACTCAAAACTTCAGGCCAAGAAATCGTTCTACAAAGCAGCCGAGCAACCGGCATTCAGCAGTAATCAACCAGCAGCAAGCAACGAGTAACTATCAACTATTGACAAGCAACCCAATGTCATTGACTTAAGAGACGGACAAACGAGCTGAATTTAATAAAATGTCAATTCCGTTTAAGCCCTGAAAGGGCGCTATAGGTTAGCCCAGGGCAGCGCCCTGGGAAATACGGCAAGTTACGTGTCAGCAGGATGGTCAGGAGGGCGGCCAGCCCCCAAAGTCATTTCTGATGGATGGGATATCCGTTACGGCTGAGATACGGAATTGCCGGCGATTTTATGTGACCATTAAATGGTATTTTATATAGTCGCCGCCCCTACCCAGGGCGCTGCCCTGGGCTAACCTAGAGCGCCCCGTTGGGGCTTATGCGGAATTGGCCATTTATTAAAATCAGATCCGCTGACCCTGCACCTTAAGTCAATGACTATTGACAAGCAACGAGCAACCGGAACCGAGAGGCTGACATGGACGATACCTTGGATATTCAATTCCTCCAAGAAAAAGAGATGGCCGACGAGATCGATTATCATAAAGTGGCTGCAGATATTAGGGAAATTGGAGAATTGGAGAAGATGAAGAGGTTCTTGGAGGCGGAAAACGACCGGTTGCGCCGGCAAGTCGATATCTTGACCGGAGAGCTGGATGGCATAAGCATCGCCCTTTCCTCCACTAAGTCCTATACCGCCTCCTATCTGGAAAGGCGGCGGAAAAGCCTGGAAAACATTGACAAACAAAAAAGCCGAAAAGAGCTGTTACTAAACGAAATAGACCAATTGCATTTAAAGGTCAAAGCATCTCAAGAGGACGAAAGGTCTTTGGCTAACTTGTCCAACTCCCTTGAAGAAGAATTGGACGGCATTAGGGATGAGAGGCTGTTGGTCAGGAAAAAGTTTAGTGACATGAAATCCGGAATTAACCAGATTGCCAAACATAAGGAATCGAAATTACCCGACCTGAAATCTTATGACGACGTCCTCAGGCAGATCTACCGGGTATTTAAGGAAACTCAACATAGAATGGACGTGTCTTTGATTATGAAAAAGAGATGAACGTATCGGATGTGGACCGGATTTTTGATTGTTTAGATCAACACCTGGGCTATCTCAACCGTCATTTCGGACTGATGACCGAGGCCCGGCAGACCAGACTAACTCGAGACATAAGATACTTGCTTCTTGACAACATTGCCCGCAGAATCAGGCTTGCTTTTTATGACCCGGCCGATCGGGAAGCCATTCTGCTCCAGTTTGTCTATTCCTTGGAGGATGAGGTTGAGCTGCCTGATCATATCAACTTTACGCTCAACGAATCCCTGGGAAGTATTGCTTTTGATGTGTTTATTGAATTCACCGAGGCTTTTTTGAGTCTGCCCAAAGAAGACCGGGAATTGCTGATAAACAATACGGAAACCAAGTGGCACACCTACTATTGACCCGAAAAAACGATAAATGGCTATTGCATTGTATCGTTCATAAGTGATAAGTTCTAGACTAAATCTGAGCTAAGATGATATCTTCATGGAGGGCCTGATAAGGTCCGCCCTTTTTCGACCGGTGGGCCGCCATGAACACCCAGTATCCGGCTATAATATTTTGGGGAGGCTTGAACCAATGGCTATTAAAGCGCAATTATCTGATGATGGAAAAACGTTAACTATCGCTGTCACCGGAAGGCTTGATATTATGACGCACGGCGATTTTGTCCAGGCCTACACAACCGGGGTCGAATCAGTGTCCAAATGGATTGTCGATATGTCAGGTACGGAATATATCGATAGTTCCGCCTTGGGCATGCTTTTGATACTTCGTGAGAAAGCTGGAGGAGATAAAGCGGATATCACTCTCTTGAATCCTAATCCCGACATCAAAAAAACTTTGCGTACGGTAACTTTTGATAAATTTTTCAAAATTCAATGACTTCCAGGACCTGCCCGATAAAGAGCTTTGCTTTCTCTGTGCCGGGACTTAACCTACCAGGGCTGCGGCAATATTGTCGAGGCGGTCTATGCTTACCCCAACGGCCATTTAAGACATAAAAGTAGGACATAATAAGGAGACAGAGGAAGATGGAGCTTGACGGTATACAAAAACGGATAGAAGCAATGAAAAGTCACCTGACTGAAGACTCTCCGCTTATGGGAAATCCAGGCGAAGCCAAGATAGACCGGCAGGTCGAAAAAGCGGTGGAAGCGTCCCATAAGGCGGTTGTGGCCACCGAAAAAGAGATCGGAGAAGACGCCGACAAGCCTAAGGGACCAGTGGGATTGGATATCGGC
>JADFYA010000099.1 GCA_015233285.1 Deltaproteobacteria bacterium
CCTGTGACCCGGTCATCAAATCGGGCTCCTACGGCAATGAGCAGATCGCATTCGCCAATGGACATATTGGCCGGGTAGGTGCCGTGCATCCCCAACATACCCAACCAGAGGGGGTGAGTCCCGGGAAAAGCGCCCAAGCCCATCAATGTGGTGGTCACCGGGAGAGACAGATGCTCGGCCAATTGACGGAATTCGGCTGAGGCCTTAGATAGAATGACCCCGCCACCGCCAAAGAGAACCGGCCTGTGGGCCTTAGCTATGAGCTTGGCGGCTTTTTGGAGTTGACCCCGATGGGGATGATAGTTGGGGTTATAACCTCGGAGATGAGCCGGCCCAGGCATGGTAAATGGGATTCTATGCTGCAGGATATCCTTGGGTAGATCAATCAAAACGGGGCCGGGCCGGCCGGAGGCGGCAATGGCGAAGGCCTCCCGGATGACCCTGGCCAGATCTTCAACCCGCTTGACCAGATAGTTGTGCTTGGTGCATGGCCGGGTAATACCTACGATATCAACCTCTTGAAAGGCATCGTTGCCAATGAGATGGCATGGTACCTGACCGGTGATGACCACCAACGGGATACTATCGAGATAGGCTGAGGCGATGCCGCTAACCGTGTTGGTCGCCCCTGGCCCGGATGTGACCAGACAGATTCCTGTCTTACCCGATGTCCGGGCATATCCATCAGCGGCATGGACAGCCGCCTGCTCATGACGGGTCAGGATATGCTTAATGGGGAAGTTGGGCATATGGTCATAGATATCGATCACCGCACCGCCTGGGTAGCCAAAGATGGTGTCCACCCCTTCGTCCACCAAGACTTCAAACAAAATTTCAGCACCGCATTTTTTTGTCACGACTTTTACTCCTCCTTAAACACTGCTCCACGAGCCGCAGAACCGACCAACCTGGCATATCGGCCCAAAACTCCGGAAGTAACCTTGGGGGAAGGCTGTAGCCAGTTTTGCCTCCTGGTTTCCAGCACCGCCTCATCTACCCGGAGAGTAAGCTGGCGGGCCGGAATATCAATTTCAATTTCATCATCCTCCTCAACCAGGGCGATGACACCGCCGTCCATGGCCTCGGGTGAGATATGACCGATGGACGCCCCGCGCGTGGCCCCGGAAAACCGGCCATCAGTGAGCAAGGCTACCTTGGCGTCCAATCCCATGCCCGCAATAGCCGCGGTAGGGGTCAACATTTCCCGCATTCCCGGGCCTCCCTTGGGACCTTCATACCGGATGACCATCACGTCTCCTGGTTCGATCATCCCTTTTAAGATGGCCTGGGTAGCCTCATCTTCGGAATCGAAAATACGGGCCGGACCCCGATGCCGGCGCATTTCGGGAGCTACGGCTGATTGTTTGACTACGCATCCATCCGGGGCCAGGTTGCCGAACAAGACGGCCAGGCCGCCTTCCGGGGCATAGGGTGACTCCAATGTCTTGATTACGTTTCCGTCGGCCGATGCAGAGCTTTGGAGATTGTCTTCGACCAACCGGCCGGTTACCGTCAAGCAATGGCGATCCAACAGGTTTTGCCGGTCAAGTTCCTTCATCACCGCCGAGACACCGCCGGCCGCGTCCAGGTCTTCGAGGTGGAACGGTCCAGCCGGGCTTAAGTGACACAGCCGAGGTATCCGGCCGCTAATGGTATTCACCCGCTCAAGTTGCAGCTCCAGGCCGGCTTCGTGGGCAATGGCGGCCAGGTGAAGCAATGTGTTGGAGGAGCAACCCAAAGCCATATCCACCGTCAAGGCGTTCTCCAGGCTGCCGGGAGTCAGTATCTTTCCGGGCGTGATGTCCTTGTACAAGAGTTCCATGATCTTCATTCCGGTCTGCTTGGCCAGGACCAGACGTTTGGAATAGACGGCCGGGATGGTGCCATTTCCGGGCAAGGCCATACCCAATGATTCAGTCAAACAATTCATAGAGTTGGCCGTAAACATGCCGGCACAGGAACCGCACGTGGGGCAGGCGTTTTGCTCCAATTCTTCGAGTTCGTCTAAGTCCATCTTGCCGGCCCCGACCGTCCCAACCGCCTCAAAAACCTTGGCCAGGTCAGTGGGTTGCCCGTGATGACGACCGGCCAGCATGGGTCCCCCGCTGATAATGATAGCCGGGATGTTCAACCGGGCGGCGGCCATGAGCATACCTGGGACTATTTTGTCGCAGTTAGGTATCAGGACCAGGGCGTCAAAGGCATGAGCCCGAACCATGATTTCGACTGAGTCGGCAATTGTTTCTCGGCTGACCAGGGAGTACTTCATCCCCTCATGATTCATGGCGATGCCATCGCAGACACCAATAACGCCAAAGTCGGCCGGTACTCCGCCACCCATGTAGATGCCGGCTTTGACCGCATCCACGAGTTGGTTCAGGTGCATGTGTCCTGGAACAATACTGCTGTGGGCATGGGCGATGCCGATCAGAGGGCGGTTCATCTCCTCTGTGGTGTGTCCCAACGCTCTGAACAGGCTCCGGTGGGGTGCCCGCTCAAATCCTTTTCTGGCCGAGTCACTGAGCATGTAGTTCTCCAATTATCACAGTTTCGGGTTATGGGTTTTGGGTTGCGTGTTACGTGTTGCGTGTTACGTGTTGCGGGGTTCGGGTTGTATGTTTCAGGTTGCCCCTGGAATAAAACGGTAATAGCATCCTAAGGCTAACCTATCAGGTTACCGGCTAAGCTGGCCCTGGGCCTGGACGCGGGTACGGATTTGGTTGACCAGGCCGCCGGCATCGATGAGTTGCTGCATGAAAGGCGGAATTGATTGAGACTGGTAGGTCCCGCCTTGAGTCAGGTTTTGAATCAGTCCTTGGAGTGTATCTATTTCCAGTATGTCCCCTTCTTTGACCTTGTCCGAGGCTTCGGCGCATTCCAGCAACGGCAGGCCGATGTTGAAGGAGTTGCGGTAAAAGATGCGGGCAAAGCTGGGGGCGATAATGGCGGAGATTCCGGCGGCCTTAAGGGCCAATGGGGCGTGCTCCCGCGACGAGCCGCACCCGAAATTAATCCCGGACACGATGATGTCCCCCGGCTTGACCTCTCTGGCAAATTCCGGCCGCAAGTCGGCAAAGGCATGGCCGGCCAGAATATTCTTATCTGAAACATTTAAGTATCGAGCTGGAATGATCAGATCTGTATCAATATGGTCGGCAAAACGCCAAACCTTACCTTTTAGTAGCATCGTGTTCTCTCCTTATTGTTTGACTCCCGGCTCTAACGGCAGCCGGTGATGTTCATCTATTTCTCGCGGTTAAGCTACAACCCTTTATCAGGCGTAACATAGTGCATCCAACCAATGGAAAAGCTCTGGTTTTATCTTTGTTTCCAGCTCCTTGAAGGCCGCTCCGGCCTCTTTGTCTTTCCCGCTTTTCTTAAGAACTATGATTTTAACAAAAGCTTCGTGGGCCTTTTGATGATGTTCATTTACCTTTTGGTAAGCCATGTGATCACTTAGCTTCTTCATTTCGCCATGAAACTGCTTGCCGAAGGCACAGTTGAGATGGGAAGGCACATCTTCCGGGCGCAAGTCGATATATCCGTCGTTGAATGCTTCGAGCTTGGACAACCAGTCCAAATGGGCCGCCTTTACCTTGGCAACGCCAAACCGAAGCGGGGTAAATTTCAGGTGAGAGAGATGTTCTCCGAGTCCTTCTTCCGCGGCCAGAAGATGGACCTCCGCAGATTGGCGTTTTGTCCGGTGTCCGCCAAAGGCCACGGCAAACATATTTTCCTTCACCTTTACACCGGCCCCTTCAATCTCTTGGAGCATATTTACGCTGTCGTGGATATGGTCTAAAATGGTATGGGCGTTTGTCGCGACAGTGCTGACATTGCGGGACATTTCACTTGTTGTCACCGATTGTTCCTCAACCGCGGCGGCAATGGTTGCGACCATTTCCATGATCCGGTGGATCACCTTTTCGATGTCGCCGATCCGGGTCACCACCCGAGCGGTAGCTTGTTGGAGCTGTTCAACCTTTCCCCGGATGACATCGGTCGACTTCGATGATTGTCGGGCTAATTCCTTAACTTCGGTTGCTACCACGGCAAAGCCCTTGCCCGCTTCACCTGCCCTGGCGGCTTCGATGGTGGCGTTAAGAGCCAGGAGTTTGGTTTGTTCGGCGATTTCATTAATGGCTTCCAGGACCGACCCGATCTCTACCGAGGCTTTTTCCAGCACCTGCGTTTCGGTGCGCACGCTTTCCACATCTTTATTGGCTTGGGCGCTGATCATCCGCCCTTGTTCCGTATTTTGGGCAATCTCACGCACCGTCGCATCCATCTCTTCCATACCGGCCGCAATGGTGTTGACATTTTCAGAGACGCTTCTGATCTCTTCAGCCACGGATTCGATGCTCCGGCAACCCGCTTCAGTCAGTTGATTGACCCGAGATGTATGGGCGAGAGTACTCTCCGCCGTTTTAAGATTCTCTTCCGACAATGTCTGGAGAGAGCGGGAGAACTCCTCGATGGTTTCAGTGTTGGCCCCGATTTTACGAACTGTTTGTTCCTGTTTTGAGGCAAACAGGTTAAACCACCCGGCCAGCAGACCCAGTTCATCAGTATTAGGCACCTCCAGGCGTGACGTCAAATTCCCTTCGCCCTCCGCAATATCTTTCAACGTCCGGCTGACCCGTTTGGCCGGTTGGCTAACCAGCTTCAGGACGACCACCCAGGTAACCAGGATCAACACCACCCCGTTGGCCGCGGCCGTGAGCATGATGGCCGGGAGAAGTTTATCCATATCGGTTGCTTTAACTATTCCTCGAAATGATGAGAATAGAATCGCCGAGGAGATGATCATGCCACCCAACGTGACGACCACAATCGGAACGACTATCTTGATCCAAATGCTTAAGTTGTCAAGCCGCTTGAGAAACTCTTTCATTGTGCGTCCTTTGGCTCAGGTTCAAATGGTTATGATGTGGACATCGCTGATGGTCGCATTGATTCTATGATTTCTTTGAAACATTCAATTCCATAAGCTTTCAGGGCATATATGAAGAACCACTTGGCATCCATGCCTTCAACTAATAGTAATTTTTCTTGTTTGATGGATTCATGGTCGAGCACCTAACGTACCTCCCAGTCTGATTCCAATGCGGCTTGCATCATTTCATAATCAAAGACATGGGGTATAGTGATTTCACCTTTCCTGGCCAGGCGAATATAGGTGAACGAGTTCAGTTTATCTGGCGGAACCGCCGCGTAGGCTGCCTCGATACATTCATATGGATAGTTCTGTGGATCCATTGAGCCGGCTTCCAGTTCCAGCCCTCCGGGACCGATGTAGCAGTGAGAGGTAAAAGAGACATTGTCTTTTAGCCGATAATTCATTTCGAGCGCTTGCATGTACGTCGAACTTTGTCCCGTCTGGATCAGCTTCACTCCACCTGTTTCACCTACAGACCCGGCTGCGATTGTTCTATGATAGCTATCTAAATACCGGTAAGTTACCGATTCTTTATCTCCATCCCTGGTGAGTGATATTTCTATATCTTCATTCATTTGGTAGTTGTGGAATATCGGGCCCCATAATTCTTCCGGCCTGATAACAACCTGACTCACTCCCCTGCGGTTAAGTAGGTGTGGAATATTATGAATGTTATTTCTATCAAACAAAGTAAAAACAGCCTCTAAGAAACTGGTCTTCCCGCAATTGTTTCTTCCGCTGATCAAGGTGACCCGGCTCAGCCCTTTTACGTCAAGGCTTTTGAAGACCTTGAAATTCTTTATTGAGACACCTGTAATCATTATTTTTCCTTGCCGGGCATGATCGTTACCGGGTTAATGGAACTTTCGGACGGCGTTAGATCACCGCCCACCAATTAGTGACCAGTATTGGTGGGCGGTGAATTGGTTTCGTTTTTCGCTATAATTCCCTATCCGAATGCCGCGGGCGACTAGGCCAGCTCCGCCGGACCGGCGATACGGCCCAGAACGGCTGAGGCGGCCGCCACCGCGGGATTGGCCAGATAAACTTCGCTCTCACTGTGGCCCATCCGGCCGAGGAAGTTGCGGTTGCTGGTGGCCACGCAGCGTTCGCCTTTGGCTAAGATGCCCAGATGCCCGCCCAGGCAGGGGCCGCAACTGGGGGGGCCGATGGTGGCTCCGGCATCGAGGAATATTTCCAGCAGGCCCATCCGCATGACTTCGCGGTAGACCTGGGGTGTCGTGGGGAGGATGATCAAACGCACGTCTCTGGCCACCTTCCGGCCCTGGATGACCGACGCGGCCATGATCAGGTCTTCCACTCGGCCGTTGGTGCAAGAACCGATGAAGACCTGGTCTATGGGTATGTTCCCCACCTGGCTGATGGGCCGGGTATTGGCCGGCGAATGGGGGAAGGCCACCTGAGGTTCCATTCCGTCCACGGGGATGACGATCACCCGGTCATAGTTTGCCCCGGGGTCACTGGCGGCAAACCAGGCCTGCCGAGAGGATCGACCCTCGATATAGGCTTGAGTGATTTTATCCGGTGTAAAAATTCCATTTTTGGCCCCGGCCTCGACAGCCATGTTGGCCATGGAGAAACGGTCGGCCATGGGCAGGGTGCCGATGGCTGTACCGGTGAATTCCAGGGCCGCGTAGATGGCCCCTGCCCGCCCGATCAGACCGATGAGGTTCAGGATGAGGTCCTTGCCGCCCACCCAGCGGGGGAGAACGCCGTCAAAGACGATCTTGTAGCTGACCGGAACCTTGAGCCACGTTTCCCCGGTGGCCATGATCGCGGCCAGGTCGGTACTGCCTACGCCGGAGGAAAAGGCGCCCAAGGCCCCATAGGTACAGGTGTGGCTGTCCGCACCGATGACCAGATCACCGGGCAAGACCAGTCCCTTTTCCGGCAGAAGAACGTGCTCCACGCCGGCTTCGCCCACTTCATAATAGTGCACGATATTGTGCTCCCGGGCGAAGCGCTTCATCATCAAGGCCTGTTCGGCGGAGTCGATGTCTTTATTCGGGACAAAATGGTCAGGAATCAGGGCGATCTTTGCCGGATCAAAGACCCGACCGGCCCCCATTTCGTTAAACACCTTGATGGCAATGGGCGCCGTGATGTCGTTGGCCAAGGCTAAATCAACCTTGACCTGGATGAGTTCACCAGGAGAAACGTGGTCTTTGTTGGCGTGAGCGGCTAGGATCTTTTCTGTCAGGGTCATGGCCATAATGATAGGCTCCCGTAGATGTTCTTGATGTCAATTAGGATGTATCAACGAGAGGCCAGGCGGTCGGCCCCATCGTGATCCATCCATCTTATCGTTTGGATTTGTTGGGTTATAAATGCTCAGACAACTTGGGATGTTTCTTTCTGTACTCCAGCCGGTTCAGCCCGTCAACATAAGCTTTGGCCGCGGCTGTGATGATGTCCGGATCCGTGCCCCGGCCCATGACGGTCCAGCCGTTTTCTTCTAAGCGCACGGTCACCTCGCCCTGGGCATCCATTCCACCGGTAATCGCGCTGACGGAAAAACGACCCAGACGGGAGGTGGTCCCGACCATTTTGGCGATGGTATTGTAAGTGGCGTCAATCGGGCCGACACCGAAACCGGCACTCTGTTGCTTTTCTCCATCTATGCTTAAGATAACCGTGGCCGTGGGGACAGCCACCGTGCCGCTGATAACGTTCAAGTATTCCAGACGGATGATTTCCGGGGTCCGGAAGAGTTCATCAGCCAGCATGGACTCTAAGTCTTCCTCAACAATTTCCTTCTTTTTATCGGCCAATTCCTTAAATCGGACGAAGAGCCGGTTGATCTCTTCTTCGGGCAATGAATGGCCCATCTTTTCCAGCCGGTCCTTGAAGGCGTGCCGGCCGGAATGTTTGCCCAGGACTAGGGAGGAGTGCAGAAGACCAATGGCTTCCGGATCCATTATCTCATAAGTCATGGGATTTTTCAACATGCCGTCTTGGTGAATACCCGCTTCATGGGCAAAGGCGTTGGCCCCCACAATGGCTTTGTTTGGCTGCACGGGGATACCGGTGATCATCCTGACCAGCCGGCTGGACGGGTAAATTTCTTGGGTGACTATGCCGGTTTCAAGATGCAGGTATTGACGCCGGGTATGGAGAGCCATGACGATTTCTTCTAAGCTGGTGTTCCCGGCCCGTTCGCCGATGCCGTTGATGGTCACTTCCGCCTGGCGGGCCCCGGCGTTGATCCCGGCCAGGGTATTGGCCGTAGCCAGACCCAGGTCGTTGTGGCAGTGGACGCTGATCACGGCCCGATGGATATTGGGGACATGATCCTTGACGTACTTAACCATTCGGCCGAATTCATCGGGCAAGGCGTAGCCCACGGTGTCGGGTAGGTTGATGGTCGTCGCCCCGGCTTCAATGGCCGCCTCGAAGACCCGGCAGATATAATCCCAATCGCTCCGGGAACCGTCTTCAGTTGAGAATTCCACATCGTCGGTTAGACTCCGGGCATATCGGACGGACTCTACCGTCCGGTCGATGACTTCTTCTCGGGTCATCTTCAATTTATACTTAAGATGAATGTCGGACGAGGCCAGAAAGGTATGGATCCGAGGATGGGCCGCTTCCTTGATGGCTCCCCAGGCTCGATCTATGTCGTCCTTTGAGGCGCGGGCCAAACCGGCGATTCGGGGGCGGCGGACCTTCTGGGCAATGCTCCGGACGGCCTCAAAATCACCTTCAGATGCGGCCGGGAAACCGGCTTCGATGACGTCTACGCCTAATTTTTCCAGTTGCAGGGCCAGGTGCAGTTTTTCACCGGCATTCATGCTGGCCCCAGGGGATTGCTCACCATCTCTTAAGGTAGTGTCAAAAATGATTACTCGTTCGCTCATGAGTCCCTCCTCACTTAAACATGCGGACCTGATTTCAAGACTCCAGGGTGAAGTTATCCCGGCGCCTGTATCGTCATTTAGGACGGGCCGGAAAATCTGGTCACGGCTGAGTCTGGATAGCTAATTTGGTGGTCCGAATAGAATCATAACTAGATCACATCGACCGGAGTTTCAAGAAGGGACCTCAAGGGCCTGCCGCCGGAGTGTCCAGTTGCGGGCTCCGGTGGCAGTTTCCTCCTGTATGCCAAAATGCCTTATGGGCGGATGAACGTTTTTATGTTTCATGATCTTATATGGTTCTCCATGGTTTTCCCCGGCTGTTTCCGTGACCGGCCGGGTGGCTAAACTTGAGCCTGGGTGCGGCGCATTTTTTCTTGATCCTGGCAAAGCTTGTACTGAAGGCTGTCCACCAGGGCCAGCCAACTGGCTTCGATAATATTTTCGGATACACCCATGGTGCTCCAGTTTTGTTCGTGGTCAGCGCTTTCGATGAGCACCTTAACCCTGGCGCCGGTTCCCTCGGTGCCTTCAACGACCCGCACCTTAAAATCGACCAGGCGTACTTCTTCCAGTTTTGGGAAAAACTTGTGCAGGGCCTTGCGTAAGGCGTTGTCCATGGCGTTGACCGGGCCGTCACCTTCGGCCGCGGTGATTTCTTCATCGGGCCCGACTGAGACCTTGATCGTCGCCTGGGTCAGACCCTGGCACATTACACCCTTTTCAATGATCACCCGTAGAGATTCCAGGGTGAAAGGTTCTTTGAATTGGCCGGTAAGCTTTTTGACAAGAAGTTCAAAGGAGCCTTCCGCTGCGTCGAATTGATAGCCTTCATCCTCCAACGCTTTTATTGTTTTGACGATTTTTTGGCTGTCGGCGCCGTTTTGGCCCAGGCGCATACCCAACTCTTCAGCCTTGAACCTGATGTTGCTTTTTCCGGACAGATCGGAGACCAGGACCCGGCGGCGGGCCCCGACCATGTCCGGGTTTATGTGTTCATACGCGACGGGATTCTTCAGCACCGCGCTGACATGCACTCCCCCCTTATGGGCAAAGGCGCTTTTACCCACAAAAGGCTGATCGTTGGTCGGAGGGAGATTGGCCAGGTCGCTGACGTACCGGGAGACTTCCTTCAGTTGGGCCAAATTTTCCGGCGGCAGACAGTGGTAACCCAGTTTCAACTGGAGATTACCGATAACGGTGATCAGATCGGCGTTGCCGCATCGTTCTCCGTAGCCGTTGATCGTCCCCTGGACCATGGTAATCCCCTGGGCCACGGCGGCTAGGGTGTTGGCCACGGCCAGTCCGCCGTCGTTATGGACGTGAATACCCAGGGGGCGGTGCAGAGACGCTTTGACTTGATTGATAATCTCAGCCAGTTCTTGGGGCAAGGTGCCGCCGTTGGTGTCGCACAGGGTCAAGTAGTCCGCTCCGGCTTCCTGGGCGGCCTGGACCGATTTCAGGGCGTAGTCCGGGTTTCGCTTAAATCCATCGAAAAAGTGTTCGGCGTCATAGAGTACCTCCCGGCCTTGGGACCTCAGGTAGGCCACCGAATCCCGGATCATCCTCAGATTTTCTTCCAGCGTGGTGCCGAAAATCTCGGTGACATGGAGAACCATATAAGATCATGAAACATAAAAACGT
>JADFYA010000009.1 GCA_015233285.1 Deltaproteobacteria bacterium
TGGGATTAGCAAGAGATCAGGATCATCTAACTGAATTGGGATGAAGAAGAATTCAGTAGTTCGTACCCCGATGGGGAAATTTAGTTCAGGGGTTTACCTTAACAACAAATCATCACGACAGGTTTTTCAAAAAGATGTTTTCGGGGCAGGACCTGGCCAAAGACTTCTTGGCCAATTATTTACCTGCGGCCGTGCTTGGACAACTCGATCTCAGCACCCTTGAGACCACCACAGATTCCTTTGTGGATGACCTATTAAAGGAGCATTTTTCAGATATTGTTTACCGGGTGAACATCAGGCAATCCCAGGAGGCTTATGTCAGTATCTTGTTGGAGCACAAAAGCTATCAGGACAGACTCGTTCCGTTTCAACTATTTAGATATATGAATCAGATGTGGTCCTATATCATTTCCCGGCAGCCAGCCTCGGAATATTTACCTGTTATCATTCCGCTGGTCTTTTATCATGGGACCACCACCTGGGCCGGGTCGACCAGGTTTAGCTCGTTGTTTGATACTACGGCTGAATTAAGACGATATCTGCCTGATTTTGACTATCTTCTTTTGGACTTATCGACTATGCCGGATGAAGATATCAAAGGAGATGTTAAAACTCGAATTACCTTGCTCCTCCAGAAACATATCAGTGATCATGAATTAGTTGCTAAGTTAGCTGAGATAGCTTCTCTTTACCATGAAATGGCAACAGATCCTGGTCAAATTGAATTTCTTAAAACTGTTGCCCAGTATTTGATTTTCACCGATAAATTAACAAAGGAAGAGATAACGGTCTTTTTAGACCGGGCCACATCAGGAAAAGGAGGAGAGATCATGCCTACCGTTGCCGAACAATTCATTGAAGAGGGTATTCAGAAGGGAATTCAGCAAGGGATTCAGCAAGGGATTCAAGAGGGTACTTTGGTAAAGGCGAGGGAAGATATTGTTGAGGGCATTGAAATCCGATTCGGTCAGATCCCTTCTGAAGTCATAGAATCTATAGATCAATTATCTGATACTATAGTTTTGAAGTCACTGCTCAAGCAGGCTTTTGTCGCAAGTAGTCTCGATGAATTCATTCTGGCCCTGAAGAAATCCACAAACTAATTGCCCCTTATTCTACAGCGATCTACAAAAAAAACCCCGCCGGACTAAAACTGCAGGGCTTGTGATCTACTTTATTTTTTGCCAGGCAAATGCAGACGAGTATGGTCGCTAAACCCTCATCTTTTCACCGGTGGTCAGACTGACCAGGGCCGGGCGGTCTAGGATGGTCACCTCCCGGTCTTTTAATTCAATCAGGTTATTTTCCTTCATTCGGGTCAGAATCCGGGATATGGTCTCCGGAATCGTGCCCAGCAGGCCGGCCAGTTGTTTCTTGGTGATACTTATGGACACCCGGTTGCCCTGGGCCTGCTCATCGGACAAATCCAACAGATAGGCCGCCAGACGGCCGGGCACCTCCTTCAACGACAGCGCCTCTACCTGCTGAGCGAACTGCCGTAAACGCAGCGACAGGGCAGCCAGCATGTTCAAGGCCAAAGATGGCTGCCGTTTGATCAGCTCCACAAATTCAGCTCTTGGAAAATAGAGCAGATAACTCTCTTGAATGGCCTCGGCATGGGCCGGGTATTTTAGTCCGGCAAAGACCGGCACCTCGGCAAAAGGTTCAGCCGGTCCCAGGATGTGCAGAATCTGCTCCTTTCCTTCAAACGACAGCTTAAAAACCTTGACCAACCCCTCCACAATCACAAAGAAACCAGTAGCTTCATCCCCTTCCGTAAAGATGGTCTGCCCCTTAGGGTAGTATTTCTCCAGGGCGATCTCGGTAACTTCATTAAGTTGATCTGCCGGTAAATTATAAAATAACGGAATGGCGGTAATTGTATCTATCAGTTTTTTCAAGGTGACAATCCCTCCATCAAAAAAAATTTCACCTGCTTGACTTAAGTCAAGGCACCGTCGCGATTGCCGGGCTATACTCCGCTCTACATTGAGGACAAACCAGTCCAATTTGTTTTTTCCCGGCTTTGCTTGCCTTCCCGACCTGTCCAAATGATCCCCAGGATCGCAAGTCACTTTCTTAGACAGCGGGGTGTATCACCAGTTAATCACAAGACAAAGATCAAGGCCGAAGTTAAATCACCTTGCCTCATCTGGGGAATTTCCCTACTCCATTGAGGAATTCCCCATCATAAATGAGGTGATGTGCCTATTCCAAAACAATCTCAAATTAGTTATCATAAAAAATTATGTACCTAATGGCAATAGCCGCTTCAGTAGAGGTCAGGGCTGGATTTAATCGATAAACTTTAATAGGCAAAAACCTTCAGGCAGTTATGAGCATATAAATATAATCCATGCCAAAAAAACACGACCTGGAGGACTATAACTAATTCTTATTGGTTGGTAAACGAAAAAGGAGGACAAAAATGTTTTGTTATCAGTGCGAGCAAACGGCTAAGGGACAAGGCTGTGAAAAGATTGGTGTTTGCGGGAAGACACACGAAGTCGCCACACTTCAAGACCTGCTCGTCTACGCCCTTCAAGGCCTAGGCCAGGTCGCCGTAGCCGGACGCAAAGCCGGGGTTAATGACGACAAGGTCAACATTTTCACGGTCCGGTCCTTGTTTGCCACCTTGACCAATGTCAACTTCGATCCCGACCGGCTGGCCGGTTTGATCAAAGAGTGTGTGACGTTGCGGGACAGCCTCAGCGCCCGCGTCAAATCCGCCGGTGGCCAGGTAAGCTTCGCCGACGGTCCAGCCACCTATAAACCGGCCGCGACCATGGAGGGTCTCATCGACCAGGGTCTGAGCGTCGGGCTAAAGTCCTATCCGGCAGCCGATGCCGATATCATGTCCCTGAAGCACACCTTGCTTTTTGGCATCAAAGGTATCTCCGCCTATGCCGATCATGCTGAAATATTAGGCCAAAAAGATGACGCCGTGTACGCCTTCGTGCATGAAGCCCTGGCTTCCTTACCCCAGGCCGGGCTGTCTCTGGACGATTGCCTGAAGCTGGTCTTGAAGTGTGGCGAAGTCAACTTCAGGACCATGGAGTTACTGGACACGGCCAACACCGGAACCTACGGCCAGCCCGTTCCGACCAAAGTCCCCCTGGGCGCCAAAAAAGGCAAAGCCATCCTGGTCTCGGGACACGATCTTAAGGACCTGCACGAACTCCTGAAACAGACCGAAGGCAAAGGCA
This sequence comes from Deltaproteobacteria bacterium, assembly GCA_015233285.1. The sequence continues at coordinate 3,207 of JADFYA010000009.1, forward strand.
TCAACATTTACACCCACGGTGAAATGCTGCCCACGCACGGCTATCCGGCATTAAAGAAGTATTCTCATTTTTACGGCCACTTCGGCACCGCCTGGCAGAACCAGATCAAAGAATTCGGTCAGTTCCCCGGTCCAATCCTGATGACCACCAACTGTATTCAAAAACCCCAGCAGTCTTACCAGGGCAATATCTACACCACCGGTTGCGTCGCCTGGCCCGGCGTCCCCCACGTGACCAACCAGGATTTCAGCCCCCTTATCGAAAAAGCCCTGGCCATGCCTGGGTATGCTGAAGATAAAGAGGCCGGCTCGGTCCTGGCCGGGTTTGGTCATCAGACCGTCTTGGGCGTGGCCGATAAAGTCATCGCCGGGGTCAAAAGTAAAGCCATTCGCCACTTCTTCCTGGTCGCCGGATGTGATGGAGCCAAACCCGGACGGAATTACTACACAGATTTTGTCAGTCAGGTCCCCAAGGATTGTGTCGTCCTGACCCTGGCCTGCGGCAAGTTCCGTTTCTTCGATCAAGATTTGGGCGACATTGGCGGCATCCCCAGGTTGTTGGACATCGGGCAATGTAATGACGCCTACTCCGCGGTCAAGATAGCCGTGGCCTTAGCCGAAGCTTTCGGTTGCGGCGTAAACGATCTGCCCCTGTCCATGGTCCTGTCCTGGTATGAACAAAAGGCCTGCGCCATCCTGCTGACCTTGCTCTATCTCGGGATTAAAGACATCCGCCTCGGGCCGTCACTGCCGGCCTTTATTACGCCGAACATTCTGGACTTCCTGGTCAAAACCTTTAACATTAAGCCCATCACCACGCCGGAAGAGGACCTGAAGGCCATCCTGGGCTAGACTTGTCGGGTTGCTGGTTGCAAGTTAAATGTTCATATAGGTCAATCATTATATTATTTCTGACCCGAAATGAGCAACCAGTAGCCAGCAACCCAATGTCATTGACTTAAGGGTGCGGACAAACGAGCTAATTTTTTTTAAAATAGACCATTCCGATTAAGCCCCAACGGGGCGCTCTAGGTTAGCCCAGGGCAGTGCCCTGGGAAATACGGCATGTTACGTGTCAGCGGGATGGTCAGGAGGTCGGCCGGCCCCCAAAATCATTTCCTCTGAATGGAATGTCCGGCTACGGCTTAAGTACGGGATTGCCGGCGGTTTTATGTGACTATTACATGGTTTTTATATAGTCGCCACCCCTACCCAGGGCGTTGCCCTGGGCTAACCTAGAGCGCCCTTTCAGGGCTTCATCGGAATTAACCATTTATTAGAATAGGATCCGATGACCCTACCCTTAAGTCAATGACATTGGCCAGCAACCAGTAACACGTAACAAGCAACGAGTAACAAGCAACCCGCAACCGCAGAGGAGGAAGAAACATGAAGTGTCCCGGACAGGATAGCCGGTATTGGACACCGGAAGCCATCTTCGAAACCAAATGTCCGGAATGCGGACATGATATGGAGTTCTTCAAAGATGAATCGGCCCGGAAGTGCAAGAAGTGCGGTCACAAGATGCTGAATCCTAAAATAGACTTTGGCTGTGCTTCCTACTGTAAGTATGCCGAACAGTGCCTCGGCGAGATGTCTCCGGACCTCCTGGCCCAGCGGGATGATCTCCTCAAAGACCGGGTGGCGGTGGAAATGAAACGCTATTTTGGCTCTGATTTTAAGCGCATCGGCCATGCCGGTCGGGTGGCCAGGTATGCCGAAAGGATCGGCCGCGGCGAAAAGGGGAATCTGGGCGTTATTCTGACCACGGCCTACCTCCACGACATTGGGATCAAGAACGCGGAAAAAAAATACAACAGCACCGCCCCCAAATATCAACATCTCGAAGGTCCGCCGGTGGCCAGGGAGATCTTGACTAAACTTGGGGCCAAAGAACCTATGATCGACGAAGTCTGTGAGATTGTCAGTCACCATCACCACCCCAGGTCAACAGATACGGTGAACTTTAGATCAGTTTACGATGCCGACATGATCGTCAATCTGGAGGAAAAAAATAAAGAGAAACCCATACCTCCAGAAAAAATCGCCCGGATCATCGACAAAGCCTTCTTGACTGGCACCGGCCGGGAAACAGCCCGGAGCATTCTCCTGGGCATTAAGCCGTCCCAATAGCCTATGTGATTATCCAGTTAATGAAAAGCACAACACCCATCTCTTCCGTGTTGGCTTTTTGAGACGCCGGAGCCGGCATCACACTACGATAACATGTCATTTCTCCTGGAGGATGGTGAAGATCATGAAAGTCACGAGAAAAATCATTAAGATCGATGAGAGCAAATGCGATGGATGCGGGTCGTGCGTCCCCTCGTGCGCCGAAGGGGCGATCCAGATCGTGGATGGCAAAGCCAGACTGGTGGCCGACAAATACTGCGATGGCCTGGGCGCCTGTTTAGGTGAGTGTCCCAATGATGCCTTGATCATCACGGAACGGGATGCGGATGAATTTGATGAATACGAAGTCGAAAAGCATCTTAAGGCTAAAGAGCAGGAAAAGAAAGCTCAACCGGCCCCGGCCATGCCCTGTGGTTGTGCTTCGACTCACCTGCAAACCTTGATTGCCCCCATCTCCGCTCAGGAGGCCGATCAACCGGGGTCGCACCATCACAAGCAGCATCACCATAAACACCATGAGCATAAACACCATGACGAGCACGAGACCGACTCCAACCTGGCCAACTGGCCGATCAAGCTCAATCTGGTCCCGCCCACCGCCCCGTTCTTGCGGGGGGCCAGCCTGCTGGTTCTGTCGGATTGTGTGCCGGTGGCTTACCCGCAACTGAGCCACGACCTGCTGAAGGGCCGGGTAGTGCTGATGGGTTGCCCCAAGTTTGACAACGTTCCGGGATACGTGGAGAAGTTTACAGAGATATTTCAAACGGCTGAAATTAAGGACGTTACCGTGGCCGTCATGGAGGTGCCCTGCTGCTCCGGAATGCCGGCCATCGTCAAAAAAGGGATGACCGCGGCGGACAAGAACATCCCCATAGAGGTAGTCGTGGTCAGCCCCAGAGGTAAAGTGGTCGGCCGGGAAAAAATTGACTAAAACCGGAAACCAAGACTGGATACTAGGGCCGGAAACCATGACGACTTCACAGGGCGGCCGGATCTACATCAACACCCGGGAATGTAACGGATGCGGCGGTTGCGCGGCCTTGTGCCCGGAAATTTTCATCTTGCATGAGGACCTGGAGACAGCGGAAGTGATCAGGCCGGAAGGCGGGCCGGTCGAGTGCATTCGGGAGGCCATGATTTTCTGCCCGCGCAAGTGCATCTATTGGGAAGATACAGTCTAAGCCCGGTCTACCCGGCTGGGCTTTAGACCTGCAGGAGCAGGACTATCGAAAAAGGAGCCGGCGATGAATAAAACCAATTTGTACGAGGCCCAGGGATTTTCTGAACAAGCGTTTAAGCGGCTGTTGGTTCACGATTCTCCCTATTTCAAGATTCTAAACTTTAATTTTAAGGCGGGGCAGGAGCTGCCGGTACACTCCCACGACATCGAAGGTCAGGTGAGTCTGGTCATTATCGCCGGCGAAGGTGAATTCCTGGGAAAAGACGGCCAATCCATCCCGGCCAGGGCGGGAGACGTACTGATCAGCGACATCAGCGAGCCACATGGACTCCGGGCCAAAACGGACCTGCGGTTACTGGTGACCATCGCCCCCCCGATTTGAGTGTCTCTGACCGGCCCAGCCTGCTAAAAACCGGTTCGTAAGCGGTGGTGAGATTAACCTTCATCGGGGGCGGGGCGGGCCCTAAAGCGGCAGACCCGGTCTCCGGTGGCCCAACAGTCGATCTCCTTGACCACGAATCGCTTCCCTGTGTATGTCTCCAGGATGCCGGCGATGAAACCTTCATCATAATCGCAGACCGTCTCGTCGGTCATGGGTAGTCCGGAGCAGTCCAGGTCCTCATAAACGCACAAGGTGAACTCTAATTTTTCCAGGTCGCTGCCCTCTACGCGGAGAATCCCGACGGCCAGGTCTTTCATCACCTTCTGTAATTCAGCGATAAAATCCGGGAAGGCCAGCCCGCTGGGCAACAAATTTAAGCAGAAATTTTTCCCGGCCACGAGCCCGGCTTCAAAAAAAATTTCCCCGGCCGTGTCGGGATCATACCGGCTGACCAGGACGTCCCGCAGAGTGTATTGCATGAGCCGGTAAACGGCCACGGAAGTCGTCGCCCCCAACCCCGGGCGCCCCTCGTTTATGTCTCCCAAATCATCCCAACAAAACCTGGGTTCCCGCCTATCCTCTTTAAACATTACTCCTCCAATTAGTTCAGGCCAAAATTTGACTTCGGCATGCCGGCAATCATCCTGCGCAACCAAATCAAGATCATCATCTGGGGCCAGATGCGGCCGCGCCCGACAAAATGGAACCGGCCCGCGCCTGACCGTGTCAGCCAGACTACAACATCGGCCTGAATAAGTCAATCACGTCCGAGGTCCGGGAGGGGATGTTCAGCCCCGAATTTCGTCTCTGATTCCGCGGCCCGTCCCATAGGGCCGGCAAGCCACGTCCGCTGGGTCGGATTGCGGCAAGTCTTCAGAACTGCACCGCCCCGCCATCCGCAGCTAAAGGTTATTGGGCGGGCGCCGCGGCCGCCTGGGGTTGTGATCGGTATAGAGAATAAAGGCGTCGGCTTTGCTTGATGCTCGAAGGAAACCGGTCCTCTATCTGCTCCTTTTTGTTGAGCTGGAGCTTGTTTCTGATATAATCCGGCTCAACGTCGAACATCGAGCAGATCCAATTGAACGAGCCGGCGGCGTCATCGTCCTTGGTCAGATAAAAACGAGCGTCCAGGTCGCCTTCCTTATAGTCCTCGACAGCCTGCATCAAGACGGCAGCCCAGAGGTCAAACTCCGGCTGGTCGAGGTAGATAGATGACGCGGCCTTAATATTTTTTTTGCGTGCCATGGTCGTCCTCCTTTGAAACGAGATCAGTCGGCCGGTTTCCCCTCAGGCAGAGATTGGAAGAGGAGATGGCGGCCAGTTGTCTTCTTACTGTTTCAAAAGACGTGCCAATGGGCAGGTTTGCCATAACTAACTGTAATATAAATAAATTGTTAAATTAAGTATTATCCGGGCCTGTGCCTGTTTTCTTAATGGGAAAATAATTACTATATATGATAATATTTGCTCATATTCCAGACATGTTTCCCGACCCTGTCGTCTTGCCTCGGTTCTTACCCGACCCCGGCGGCCTTAAAGTCCTGGTCGGTTCTTTTATATAATGGTATAACACCTTAATAAAATGCGAATAATCAAAAAATATAAAAATCTTCTTGACAACCGGCGGGTAATTTTCTAACAGTACTGATTGCTGCTTGGGGGATCGTCTAGAGGCAGGACGGCAGACTCTGGATCTGTGGACCGAGGTTCGAATCCTCGTCCCCCAGCCAACAAATCTTATTTAATTCCAGCCAATTACTTACCCAACCGACGAACACCCCTTCCCTTGAATGTCTCCTGACGGCTTTTCTGACGGCTTTTTCTCTGTTCCGGTCTTAAAAACACCTCATTCAAATCACACGCAAATCGCCCCGTTGGTGCACATATCTCTCGGTAGTGGTCAAAGAACGGTGCCTGAGGATATGTTGGATGTCTATCCCGGCCACACCGATACCAGCCAGGGTGGTGGCAGTCAAATGTCGAATGGCGTGAATACCGAAATGCCGGACACCGGTTTTATCACAAATGCGTTTTGACCACTTATTTCGTGTGTAAAAGGTAAACCTGTCTCCGGATCGGAGAAGACCCACTTCTGGTCGGCTCGATGTTTGTGCTCCGAAAGAGCTTCGAATAGTTCCTGAGTCAGGGGAATCAAATCATCCTCCAGCGAACCGCCCTGACGCTTCCCAGTCCAGAACCCCCGGTGCTACCCATTGAAAAAAGGAGGGTCACCTTATCCCCAGAAAGAAATTTTCATATCCTTTTGGCCGGATAGGGGATTGAAGCAGCTCGCCGTTAGTTTATTAAATCAATCCTGACCAGTTGACCCGAGCCGACAATAGCGATCCTGACATTGAAGCATTTGTCTGTTGACTATATGTACGCATTTAGGTAGTCTTCCCAAACTTGATTAGTCGGCTGATACGAGAAACCATTGCGTTGTCCATTTGCCTTAATCTCATTGTCGCTGCATTCTGTGCCATAAAAGGTGGTTTTGGGATCACCCAATCTTTCCATGAGGCTTATTACCTTTTTTCGTTCGGATACTCCCATGGGCCATGTCGAAAAATCTAAAGAGGTTCAAGCAGACACCACAGCCGCCAAAGAAGTAACGGGGCTGCTTATAAAAATTATGTTTAACCGCAAAGCCAAGGCCGCGCGGATAAATAAACTGACGATCAGCAAGCAAACTGAGTCTCTGAAAAAAAATATGTTCGGCGGCATTGTCGGCAATGTTCTTGAATGGTACGACTTTGCGATTTTTGGCTTTTTGGCTCCCGTAATTGGGGAGAAGTTCTTTCCCTCTGACGACCCTCTGGATTCGCTCCTTAGTGCGTTCAGCGTTTTTGCGGCGGCCTACCTCGCCCGGCCGGTTGGGGGAATAATTTTCGGCTACATCGGTGACCAATTCGGCCGCCGGAAAGCGCTCCAGCTTTCGGTGATGATGATGGCCGTGCCCACATTTCTTATCGGCCTTTTACCTACCCATGCCGACATAGGATCGATAGCACCTGTCATCCTCATTCTGCTGCGCATGGCGCAAGGGCTTTCCGTGGGCGGAGAACTGATCGGATCAATAGCTTTTGTGGCCGAGACAGCGCCGGTCGAACAACGTGGTTATTACAGTAGTTGGACATTTTCGAGTTGCTATGGCGGAATGATGTTGGGTGCGCTAAGCGCCGTTGGTCTCAACGCCGTTCTGGGGCCTCAGGCTATGGCGGACTGGGGTTGGCGTTTGCCATTTCTTTCGGGAATAATCATCGGTCTCGCCGGGATCTGGATGCGCAATGAACTTACGGAAACGCCCATTTTTGAAAAAATGCAACTCACGAGTACTATAGGCGGTAATCCCATTGCAGAAGCAGTACGTCTGGTGCCGGAACGTATCTTCCATGCCTCGATCCTGGTCGTTCTCGTAGGCGGCGGATTCTACCTCCTTTTTATTTGGTGGCCTACGCTTTTGAGCCGCTTTGTCCACCCGCACGTTCCGTACGCTATGGCGCTCAACACATTCTCATTGATGTTCTTAATTATCTTGATTCCAATAACGGGCCGACTCTCCGACAGGTTGGGGCGAAAAACTCTCCTTGTGTGGAGTTCTGCAGGTATGACGCTGTTATCTTGGCCTCTCTTCATGTTAGTCGCCCAAGGTGGATTTTTCCCCGTCCTTGTCGCTCAGATTTGCTTCACAGTGTTGATGGGCATTTTCCTTGGGCCGATTCCGGCGGCCCTGGTTGACATGTTTCCTCCGCGCGTTCGCTATAGCGCAATCGCTCTTTCTTATAATATCTCATTGTGCATTTTTGGTGGTACCGCGCCGCTTGTGGCCACCTGGCTCGTCAAATATTATCATACAGTTTCTGCGCCGGCGTTCTACCTCACTTTTCTTTCGGCCATTAACCTCTTAGCAGCCTTGAGCCTGCCAGAGAAAATGCTAGCGGGAAGAATGAAAGGTCAGACTTCAATCTACGACAGAGTTCTGGTTTTCGAAGAGAATAAAAAGGCATCCGTATGAAGAAAGCTGCGAATCGATTTTTACAGGACAGGCGCGTTTCGGATATCCACAGCCTGGCCGTTGGAAATAGAGAAGTGTGTTGAAGACAAACCCGGCATTACAAAGAACTCCTGATCTACAGTGATCGAAAACATTTTTTTGGGGTGAATTTGGGGGCCGGAAGGCTTCTGCTCAATTCTTTAAACGCCGCCGAAGTCCTTGCCCGCCTGTTCCAGGATCTGTCAGGGCCGGCGGAAGATACAGTCCCAAAATCAACAGATAGAGTGTTGTCCAACGGGCAGGCTAACCGGCTCGACTGAACACCTCGGCAGCCTGATTCCAATCAAATCCAGTTAGTTTCGTTTCTACCCGATTAAATCTTCCCCTCACGCTCCGCTAAACCTGCGGCCGGCGCACACCGGCCAGGATTGCTACACCCAGGCAAAGCTTTCTGCATCTCGCCCCATCCAGAGACCAAAACTCAATGTCGGCCAAAACCAAATTATAGCATCACCAGAATGATCTGGCCTATCTTGATATTATCATTCCGCTTGACCGGAACGGCAGATGTTATCCGTCGGCCATTGACGGCCACGCCGTTCTTGCTGCCCAGATCTTCAATCCACCATTCACCGTTACGAAAAAGTATCCCGGCATGCCGGCCGGATACGGTAGAATCATAGGGCACGGCCAGGACATTATCCGAGGCGCGGCCAATAGTCAGTCCACCCTCCGAAAGTGTGATTAGCCGGCCGTCTTCCGGACCCTTACACACCTGCAGCCCGTTTTCCATCGGTGGTTTTGCCCGATCAGCAGATTGCGGCCACAGTTCGGAGGCGATGGCCTGGATATCCACCTTAGGGTTAAGCTCCCTGATCAAGCGGACCGGTAGGGATAGTCTGTTGTGTAAAATAACGCTCACCAGTTCTTCCATCTGGTTTGTATATAACGATTGCCATAGCCGGACCACCGCCGGGGTCATGGGCCGCCCGGGCCATGAAACCTTCAGTCCTCCGGTCCAGGACTGATCTTTAAGTACCGACAGAAAGTACTTCGGCTTAATCCCCATCCGGTCTCCCAGAAAACTACTTACCGGGTGGTCCCTCCGGAAAGGGACGACAAACATATGTTCAAGCCCCACATAGGGATGGCCCCATTCTTCCGCCAGAGCCTGAGCCGAGGTTAAGCAGGAGGTGGAGTCAAGGGCGCATGATTCTTCAGAATAGGGCTGCATGGAGGTTAACTGAGTAGAATCAATGTCTTGGATCCAGGCATCAGTAACCGGTTTACCCTTGGGCGGGGTCGCCGGGTTTCCAAAATTCGCCTCATGATGTTTTCCGACCACATTCCAGACTTCATAAGGAGACCCATTCTTGTCATAACAATAATATGCGTCGATGAAAACCTGCTCTAACTCTGGTTGCCGCTCCAAAATCAAATCACGAAAATCTGCCGAACATAGAATGTGGCCGCTATCTCCAAAATCCATGATCCGTTGCGCCTGATTGATCCCATGGCCGATTATGTTGGTGTTTCCATTGATGTCATGGGAAATATACACTTCACCAACATGAAGCCCGGTTCTAAATCTAATCATGGGTGACTGGGTCTCGGCGCAACGTTGACAAAACCTGGTTTGAATACATATGGCCAATTTCAGAGCCACGGGAGCCAGGTCTTGAGAAAACGCGATGGCCAGACCGTCCCCGGTCGGCAGGATGATGCTGTCGGCTCTTGGTACCCGGTTGGAGTCCAGTCCGCTTAGGACCAGCTCCTTCAGAACTTCCACGGCGTTTAGTTGATCATCTGCGGCCAGTAAGGAATATTTGACAATATCGAAGAAAAGAAAGGCCAACGAGGCGTTTTCACGCGTTTTTAGTGATGTTGACATATTGATCACCCAAACCTGGAATCCTGCATTCTTTAGAAAATCACAACCAGGACAACCCAGCCCGGCCTTGGGCCGCCACCAGGTCGCCTTCGGAAAAACATGAGTAGTCGTCAACTATGCGTCGCACCCGATATGAGACAGTGTCCGGCATTGCCGGCCCGACGGTCGGGTCATTCACCCGGTGCTTGTTTTGATGCACATAAGACTTGATGAGGCGTTGGGTTTATGAGGTCCTTCTGTGTGTTGCCAATGGAAGGCGTTGTGTGTATGTCTTGCGCTTTGAGGGGGTATCCTTGGCACAATCTGCGGCGCTGAATAGCCCGCCAGAGCTTCGTTTTTCCCTACTGATTTGATTAAAACACGTGGTTGAGGTCCGCTTGATTTGATGGCTAACCAGCATTCCTATTGAGCCGGTCATACACCTTCTTGAGCATCCAACCCTTAACAACTTCTGCAAAATCATTGTCATCCATGATTTTTGAAAAAATATTCTGATTTTGATCCATTCGATCAAAGAGCTTGGAAAAGAATGCATCTTCAAAACCATATTTGAAGTTGTTGATGGTGTTGCTTCTTGCCTGTTGCGAAAGGGTTTCGTCCCTCACAAGCTCTTCTTCGATCTGGCTGAAAAAGTATTTGTCGGCTTCGGTAAAATCGGTGCCGAATTTTTTGTTCAGTATGTCGATAAGTTCAGAAAGCCTGGCCTGCTCTTCCTTGTCTTTCACAGTACCGGCTTCAGACACTGGGGCCAAGTCGGCTTCGCCCCCTTTCGCTAATCGGATATCACCCTCTTTGATTTTCTGGAGCCGGTAATACTCCAGCGCGACCTCGTCCTTTAGTTGAAACGTCTCGCTGATGCTCCTCTTGGGAAGTTTGTTGAGCAACAGACGGGCATAGGCATAAAACTTTTCGAGCTCGATGTCACTAAACGGCATAACTTGTGACAAGAACGCATAGAGGCGCACAAACACAGTTAACGTGTGCTTGAAGTCATCCTGTTTGTCTTCACTGTCCATGCCGTTGTATCGATCGACCGCAGGATCGATCATGCTGTTCAATTGGCCGTGATCTTGTCTACCTCCCATGTTCTTGGGCCTGAAAAAGAACCTTGCGAATGCATCAATCTCGCTTTGGAGGAATACCTGGAAACCAGCCAGTTTGTTTTTACGGTCGTACAGCATATTAGGGTCGGTAGTGGAAGAGAGGGTGGTTTGCTCATAATAGGGTTGAAAAGCGTCTATAATTTCCTGCTCCTCGTTGGCAAAATCCAGCACGAAGGTATCCTCTTTTCCTGGGGACGTCCGGTTCAGCCTAGATAGGGTCTGCACCGCCTTCACTCCGGAGAGTTTTTTGTCCACATACATGGTGTGCAAAAGCGGTTGATCAAAACCTGTCTGATATTTTTCCGCTACCAGGAGCAACTGGTATTCATCAGATGCAAATTTTTCTGGCAGCTCTCTTTCCCCAAAACTGTTGATATCCGTCTCGGTATATTGAATGCCGGTCTCTTTGTCGGTGAATGCAGTAAACGCCACAAGCGCCTTGATATCGTCATACCCGTTCATTTTCAGATAAAGATCAAACTCTTCCTTGTACCTCACCACATGTAACCGGGACGAAGTGACCACCATCGCTTTGGCCTTGCCGCCGATTCGCTTCATGACGCACTGACGGAAATGCTCGAGGATCACTTCCGTCTTTTGGGCGAGGTTATGGGGATGGAGCGATACAAAGCGCGCTATGGCTCGGCGGGCCTTCTTTTTATTGATATGCGGATCATCTTCGATGGCCTTGGATAGCCTGAAGTAGGTCTTATAGGTCGTGTAATTCTGCAGCACGTCCATGATAAAACCTTCTTCTATGGCTTGTCGCATGGAATATAAATGGAAAGGCTTGGGTTTTCTCTGAGCATCGGGCGTGCCGAACACCTCAAGAGTTTTCGCTTTGGGTGTGGCGGTGAATGCAAAAAAACTAAGGTTTGGCTGCTTGCCGCGGGCCATCATGGATTTACGAATCTCGTCCTCTTCGTCGTCCTCTTCTCCGGCTTCGTATTCAGCAGCGTTCTCTCTGACCTTATTCTCAAGATCGGTAACGGTCAGCACTTCTTTCATCTTTTTGGTGGCTTCGCCGCCCTGGGAGCTATGGGCTTCATCCACGATAAGCGCATACCGGCGCTGGGGCAATTCACCGATTTTGTCCAACACAAACGGAAACTTCTGCAGAGTTGTAATAATAATATTGGTACCTGCTCCCAGGGCATCGGCCAGTTGGGAAGAATGTTTGTCCACCTTTTGGACCACACCCTGCTTATGTTCAAATTGGTAGATGGTCTCCTGAAGCTGCTGGTCCAGCACCCGTCGGTCGGTGATCACGATAACGGAATCAAAAATACGCCGGTCTTGGGCATCGTGCAGACCGGAAAGTTGATAGGCCAGCCAGGCGATGGAGTTGCTCTTGCCGCTGCCAGCCGAATGCTGGATCAAATAATTATGTCCCGCGCCCATTTTTTTCGCATTCACCGACAGCCTGCGAACCGCATCGAGCTGATGAAAACGGGGGAAGATCATCGTCTCCTTTTTGAAGAGGCGGCCGTCGATTTTGAGTTCCTGCGTTTGCAGATGCAAAAAGCAGCCGATGATCTCCAGCCAGCTTTCCCTGGCCCAGATCTGCTCCCACAGGTAGGCAGTTTTGTGCCCGCGTGAGTTTGGCGGGTTCCCGGCCCCATTGTTAGAGCCTTGGTTGAAGGGCAGGTATCGGGTCTTGGCGCCCTCGACACGGGTGGTGTACCAGACTTCATCGGTATCCACCGCAAAGTGTACCAGTGCCCGTTTTTTGAACTGAAACAGCAGATCACGCTGGTCGCGGTCGGTGATGTATTGTTTTTTGGCATCGTTCGCACTTTGCATAGTAAACTGATTCTTGAGTTCCACAGTGGCTACCGGCAAGCCGTTCAAGCTCAGCAGCAGATCGATGGAATTTTCATTCTCGGTGCTGTATTTCACCTGACGGGTAATGGTGAGACAATTCTTATCATAGAGGGCCAGAGTTTCCGGGTTAAGACCGCTCGAAGGTTTGAAATAGGCGAGCTTGAAACGGACGCCGTAATCGACAATGCCATGGCGCAGCACGTCAAGCATACCGCGGTTGTCCAGTTCTTTAAACAACCGTTGAAAAAATTTCGTTTCGGCAACCGATCCGTGGACATCTTCCAGTTTCTGCCACGCATGGAGCTGAGTATCCCGGATGAACGCAAGAATTGTTTGCGGATGCAGCGCCAGCTCTCGTCTGTAGTCAGCGCCCTGAACATATCCTCCGTGCTTCAAAAGGCTCTGTTCAATGGCTTCTTCAAAGGCCCGCTCATTGATTGGCTTGCTCATCGGCGACCTCCCGGACCTCAGTTGATCGCTACAATACTTCCTATAGGCCACGGATTGAATCAGTTTTTTAAGCTTCTTTCGCTCCCTGTCGGATATTTCGGCCTTAAGCCGGCCTTCAGGATAGCACTTCATCATGAATTCATATTCATCACCGTAGAGCTCTTTATCGATCTCATTTAGGTTTTCGGGCAGGGCGTCCTCCAAGATGGTTGCCAGATCAGGATCATAGAAACGAACAGGCGGCATATCATGTTCAGAGAGTCGGCGTCCAAGGAATGTCGGCCCCCCGTTAACCGACGGCCACATGACGCCAAAAAACTCACTGGAGCCGGACTGGTAGACTTTGGCGATCTGAATGGCTCCGCCGATGGATTGGTAATTCTCGGCATCCCGAGACATCTGAGCCAGAACCTGCAACGGTTCCATGTCCAGAGCGCCCGCTGGGATATTGCCCGCATCCTGCAACCGGGTTTCAAGCCCTCCTTTCGCCTCCTCGATGTCATTGCCGATGAAGATATAAACCACGTCATCGTTCGTATTCACCGAATCATGGATAAACGCTTTCAACTCCGGCTCATAATAGAGTCGCCAAATGCAAAACTTTTGTTCTCTCCAACTCCAGCCACCGAAAAGAAACTGCGCTTCAACGCTAAAATCGCCGTTATTCTCGGGAGGGTCTTTGATTTCACCGACAAGCGTTGAAAATAGATCGACCAGATAATTCAGTACATCAAGGATATCGGTGTGGAGACTGGACAGATTGCTGTCGAACTTGATGGAGGAGATGGAATTGAGGATCAGTGGGTACGCCCTGAATGTGTCCCCTGCAAAACAAAGGAGGCAGTCCATCCGGGGCAGCTCAAACAGCTTGACGCCGTTATCCCATCTCTCGCCGCCGGTGAGCCGGCTGTCCGTAGCCATGACCAGCTCTTTCTCCTGTCTATTTTCCCGAATCCATGCCGTACAAAGTGTCATGCCGCCACCTCCTCCCGCACATCGATCTTGCCGGTGACTACATCAGAGATCAGGGCGGTGCGGTATTCTTGGAGAAATTCGATTTGTTTTTTGGTTTTAGCGATGGTCTGGTCGAATCTTGAGATTATCTGGTTAAGGTACTTAATAATTTCACTTTGTTCTTCAATCGCTGGCAACGGGACTTCTAAATTTTGATATTTATCAGCGCCTATATTCTGAATAGTAGCTTGAACAAAAATGCTATTCTTCCAGTTTTCATAGGCGATAGATTTTGTATAAAAATATAGAAAATCAGAATTAATCATTGTCTCATTCGGAGTTACCTTTATCAAGTATCCTGCAAAACATGCCTTCCCTTCATAATTTTTGAACTGAAAGGTTTTGCCTACGGTTGCACCACTGCGCGCAAATAAAATATCACCTTCATCTAACAAATAATCCTTCGCAATATTGGGTTCCAAGGATTTGAAGGTATCTTCTCTTAACAGTCCATCTTCGTCAAAATCTGTAATTCGAATATATCTTGGAAAGTTTGGGTCAATTAGCTCAGAATACTCATTAGCTCCGTATTTAAGCTTTTCCTTTACAACCCATTTTAAACGCATTTTCCCCCACCCTTCCGTCATCTCCCCGATCCATTCCATCCCCGAGTCTTTCATCTTCACGGATGGATCAAGCCCTTTAGTGACGGCTTGATTGATCACCGCTGCTCGTTCTTCCGTGAGCAGTTCAATCAAACGGCGCTTCTTGGCTATAAGGTCATCAATTTGGGCGGTTTTGTGGTCGAGATAGGTGGCGATGATGACTTGTTCTTGTGTTGGTGGTAGCAGAAACATGGAATTATCGATTGCATATTTGCCAATTCCGAACCTAGTTACACCGTTAGCCGATATCTCAAATTGATCGCGAATGCCGTGAGAACCAAATGCACGGAAAAGATAATTTCCATTAATGTATCCCTCATAAGGCCGAATATGTGCAAGGTGGTATCCAGGCACCACTCCAAGCAAAGATGAAGGTACATATGCAGGAACAGCAATGTCATCGGCTGTTTCTGAGTCTTTTGTGATGAGGACATCGCCTCGTTTAAGAGATAGTGAGTCTACTTGATCTTTGCGTGCGGTTGCCTTCATAAACTCAATATCCGAGGTTATTCTATCATTGTAATAAACATCCACGTAATTGCATAACTCGACGGGCAAATCTTCCTCATTTGATTTCTTGTCGATATTGCTGAGCTTAACTTTTGCCAACCGTTTCAGCTTCGTCATCTTCCAATGATCAGGCATTCTCCCAATCCACTCCACCCCGGAGTCCTTATATTTTGGATAAGGCTTCATTTCGTAATGTCCTTTCTCTCCTTTTCCAGCCTTAATTCAAGACGTGTATTGCCATCCTCGGTTTGATAAATGATGATCCGTGAACTGCTGGATTCAAGTGTATTGCTCATCCGTTGAGCACCTCCTGGATCATTCCCTCCGTTTCCTCTTCCAGGGCCAATATATCGGCGCGAATTTCATTCAGAGAACGCAGCGGCTTGTATTTGTAAAAGTACCGGGTGAAGCTGATTTCATACCCCTTTACGGTCCTGCGTTCATCTATCCACGCATCGGGAACGTGGGGGCGGACTTCACGTTCAAAGTATTCTTTAATGTCCTCCTTCAAAGGAACGCTTTCATAATCCCGCAATGTGGTATCGGGCTCCTGATTGCCTTCGCTGTCCTTGCAGATATCGGCCGTTTCATCTCGTTCGGACAAGGACTTCATAATCGTATTTTTCAGCGGCGCGGAAATCTTGACCCCGCTCCTCTTGATGGCAGCTTTGAGAGCGGCATCGAATATGTCACGATTTTTGTAGCACTTTCCATTGTCCAAGGTCCGCAGCATGGCTCTGAGATCGGCTTGAAGCTGCCGGCCGGCTTCGATCTCCTCATGACCGGCAGCCCCTTTCCTTTTGGGTTGGGCAAGATTGGCAAAGGCGGTTTCATCGTATAGCCGGTTGATCCGTTCTTCGTTTGCCTGAAAGTTTAGTCTTAACGGTCGTTCAACGCTAATTCGCCAATACCCGAAATCGTCGTTATCGAATATCTTGCTAACTATGACATCTTCCGTTTTGCCGTTTGTGGCGACTTCTCGGGTATCGTTGTGCTTGAAGTCGCCATATATTTGCGTGATCTCCCCGATCTGATCCGGTTTACCGTTTTCTCCATCGCCGATTTCATTGCGTTTGTTGCCCAGGCTGCGTCTCATTTTCTGGTAAAAGCGTTCGGACACAGCGTTGATCAATTGCACCTTGCCTTTGCGCACCGCCGTTTTTCGATTCGTAAGGACCCAGATGTAGGTAAATATGCCGGTATTGTAGAATAGCTGGTCGGGCAGGGCGATGATTGCTTCGAGCATATCGTTTTCGATGATCCATTTGCGGATGTTGCTCTCGCCACTGCCCGCCCCGCCGGAAAAAAGGGGCGAACCGTTGAAGACGATACCGATGCGCGAGCCTCCGTTCACCTCCTGCATTTTGGAAATCATGTGCAGGAGAAACAGAAAGGACCCGTCCGAAATGCGCGGAAGCCCGGCACCGAAACGGCCTGCATAGCCTTTGACCTCGTGTTCCTTTTGAATGTGGGACTGGACTTTTTTCCACTCGACGCCAAAAGGGGGATTGGAAAGCAGATAGTCGAATTGTTCCCCTTCCAGGCCGTCAACGGTGAACGAATTGCCGAACTTGATATTGCTGACATCCTGTCCCTTGATGAGCATGTCGGATTTGCAGATGGCGTAGGATTCCGGGTTGATCTCCTGACCAAAGACGACGAGTTTGGCATCCGGGTTGAGCTCTTTGATGTACTCTTCGGCTACCGACAACATGCCCCCGGTCCCGCAGGCCGGGTCGTAGATGGTTTTGACAATGCCCTTCTTTGTGAGCATGTCCCTGTCGTTGAGGAACAGGACATTGACCATGAGCTTGATGACTTCGCGAGGCGTGAAGTGCTCTCCAGCGGTTTCGTTGGAAAGTTCTGAAAATTTACGGATCAACTCCTCAAAAACATAACCCATTTCCATTGGGGATACGGTTTGCGGGTGCAAATCCATTGCAGCAAAACGTTCGACCACCATAAAAAGCAAATTGGCTTCATCCAGACGGGTAATATGGTCGCCAAAATTGAAGTATTCAATGACTTCCCGGCCATTGGCGGAAAAACCGTTGATAAAGTTCTTCAGGTTCGCGGCAACATTGTTGGGCTCTTCCTTCAGTTTTTGAAAGGTGTACTTGCTGGTATTGTGGAACGACAGCCCGGCGGTTTTATTCAAAACGGGCTCAAGGTTCTTCAGCTTCATCGCCTTTGCCTTATTTTCAATAAAATAAAGCACTTTTTGTTTGGTCGGCTCCAGTACGCAATCCAGGCGGCGCAATATCGTAAACGGCAAAATCACCTTACCATAATCCGCCTGCTTGTAATCGCCGCGTAGCAACTCAGCCACGCTCCATATGAAATTGGCAAGCTCTTTTATCTTTTCACTTCGTGCCATTAAATACTCCAATGGTTATTCCCAAATTAATCTGTTGTTGAGATTGTACCTGGCGCTGACAATGATTATGCCATTTGTATAAAACGGCCAACATAGACTGTCTTCGTTTGTGTGTAAGGAGTTGCGGAGTCCTTCTATCCATTCAACTGCTGAAACATGAACAGATATCATCAACCATTCCGCAACAACCGTTCGTAATCGTCCTTCTTGAGAGTGCATTCTATCAACTGGTCAAATTGGTTAACAGATAAGCGAAGCTGTCGGGCCATCGACCTATAAGTGTTCGGTGGAATTGTCTTTCTGCCTTTAGGGACGGTTATTCTAACAGTCTTTACGCCGTCAAGGGAAAACCAGCCATTGAGTTCTTTACCGTCTCGAAAGGGTATATCCAGTTTATTTTCGCATGCGTTTTTAATAGCTTGACTATTGAACTGAGCGTTCTGCATGGCCCGTTACCATTCTCTCGCGGAGGTACTGGTTTATTAAAAGCCATTCCGGCGAAAAATTATCATCTCCCATCAACTCGTTATAGAGGGATTCGATAGAACGTTTAAGCATCTCCAAGGCATCTATCGCGTCGTCCTCGGAACCATAGAGGGGAAGAACAACGGGTCGGGCAATAAAACCATCTCCCTCCGGTTCTAAAATTACGTCTAATGGGACGGTTAAACGCATGGTGACTAAACGCTGGAGCCTGACCATCCATAACGACAAAAAAGGCGAATCTTTTGGAAAGACGGACATCGCTGGAAGACCCGGCGACCCAATTTGGGTAGAAACACTTTCCAGTGCCATATCCGGCCTCCTTCATTCTGATCCGCCGATATTATGGCTCAAGTCATGATGGAAAAGCAACAATAATTGTCTGCCGCCGGGATTGACCGGTCTTGGTCTCTCTTGAATGTTTTTTCATTGCCGACAGGAGGCTTCTCAGGGAAAGGCAATAATTCCGTCAACCGGTACTACCAAAAAACAAAAAAAGCCGGGTCGCCCCGGCCTGTCCGCATAATCTTCTGCTTTGTTTCATTATTCCCTTTTGTTTCTGTCCCATCAGTTTGATGTTTTTCTGGAAAAGCGCACCACTGCCTAACACTACCGAATCTCCCCGATTTTCTTACGGAGACAAATCAGTTGGGTCGGCGACCAGTCAAGTTTTTCGTAGAACCGGAGGGCCGGGGCATTGGTTCGGTCGGCCAGCAATTGTAGCCTGGTCAAACCATTGTCCCTGGCCCACTGCTCCAACGCGGTAACCAGTGCCCGGCCTATCCCTCGACCGCGCTGGGCTGCGGTAACCACCACATCTTCGACCAGGCCGACCCGGCTACCTTCCGCGGTGGAGATCAGTGTTTGGACCGGGCACATACCCACCACCCGGCCGGCTGATTCCGCCACCAACAGGCAACCCCTGGAGTCCGCCAACAGCCGGGTCAACCCTTGCCGCTGCCGTGAGGCATTAAAGTCAAAGTCGGCCTCTATGGAAAACAATTCCCGTAGCAGGCCGACTAGTTGATCCAGGTCTGAAATAGATGCCGGTCTGATCCGGAGGTCTGCCGGCTTCATGGCTTTAACGACGCCAGGAGCCAGGCTATCGGCCCTTTATAAATAACCGGTTCGATGCTGCGCTCCTTCAGTTTGTCCGCCGGAATGTCCCCGATTTTAGTCATGTAAACCTTATCACAATCCTTGATGACATCCACGATAGAGGTAAATCTCTGAGCATCAAAAGGATGATTCGGATCATTGGCCGACAACGGCAGGCTGGGGCGCACTTCGGCCTGATCGGGGGATTGGCTCCCTAAATCAAAGACCAGGAACCGCTCCGCCTTTCCGAAATGGTCGTCCACATTGACACCGTCCGTCGAAACAACCGCTATTTTCACGTTTTTTCTCCTTTTCCGGAGTATCCGTGGGGAAACCGAGGTAAGGGCGCCGGGCTGCCGTTCAAGCCAGCAGATACTCTCCGGCCGCCGTACCTTCTTCCAGGGCATCAAGTATGCTGTCGATCTTCTCTTCACTATCGACATTTCCGTACCAATAGTTCTGGGGATAGACGATCATCACCGGGCCGTTGTCGCACAGCTTCAGACACCCGCAACTGGACACCATCGCCCCCATACCCCGGTCAAGAATTTCATTTTCGATGTATGGTAAGAAATCGATGGAGCCTTTTTTGTGGCAAACGCCTTTGGTGTCGCCGGCGGATGCTCTAAAGCTGGCACAAACAAAAATGTGTTGATCCGGTTTATTCATTTGGCTTCCTCCTTTATGTTTAAATATTCCTGAGTCGCTTCATCGATTAATCACAACCGCCTCCGTCACCGCCACATCCGGCGCCACAGGCTTTGGTTTGACGTTTCAGCATGTAATTGATGTTGCTGCCGTCAAAAACACCTTTTACCGCATCTTCAATCAAACCTTCCAGAACCAGGACGTTGACGCCACCGGTAGTCAGCACCCGGCGGGGATTTTCGCCGATTCCGCTAACCATCAAGGTATGGCAGTCTTTGATCAAATGGGAGAGCGATTCCCAACGCTCCATCCCGCCTCCCGGTTCCGGCGCCTGTCTGGTGGCCACCAAGGAAATTTTATCTTTTTCCCGGCCGTATATGAGCAACTGATAAGCTTCCCCGAGGTGTTGATTGACCAGCACCCCTTCCATACTGGCCACCGCCACATAGGGGCGAGGTCCGGTCCCGAAAGCCGGCGGTCCGGATATGGCCGGCGGCGGCTCCGGCAGCTTTTCACAATTCTTCAACAGATCGATTAAATTCATGTTCATGGTCTCGCCCAACAACCCGACCGCATCGGCCCGGCATCTGGTGCAATGGTGCATCTGAGGCAGATACTTACCGGCCCGGCCGCGGACCTCTTGAATCATTTCTTTGGAGGGTTCGGGGATATCCTCGAAGGCCGCGCCCTGATTGGGGTAATAGGCCACGCAATTCAGGATATCTACCTTTAGCTCCGCCATCTTGGCCGCGACCTCCGGAATATGTTGGTCATTGATGCCCGGAATTATAATCGAATTAATTTTAACGGTAATATCTCGGTCTTTAAGTCCGGCGACGGCCTTAAGTTGATTCTCCAGGAGGATGCGCGCCCCCTCACCAGACTGCCGGACTCTTTTCCCATAGCGGACCCAGGAGTAAATCTTGGCCCCGATGGCGGGATCAACGGCGTTTACGGTGATGGTCACGTGACTAACCTTGAGCCGGGCCAGTTCATCCAGATGGGGTCCGATGTCCAGCCCGTTTGAGGCCACACACAGCAGCATCCCGGGATATTTTGTCCGCACCTGCCGAAGCGTTTCCAGGGTTTCTTCCGGATTGGCAAAAGGATCGCCCGGTCCGGCAATCCCGACCACCGCAATATTGGGCTTAACTTTTATAACCTCATCCAGATAGACCAGGGCCTGATAGGGCGAGAGGATCCCGCTGGTCACGCCGGGTCGGCTTTCATTAACGCAATCGAATTTCCGGTTGCAGAATTTGCACTGGACGTTACACCGGGGCGCCACCGGCAAATGGATTCTGCCGAAGGTATGCCGGGCCTTATCGTTGAAACACGGATGCGCGGACAAATTCATGGTGTGTTACCTCGCTGGGTGCGGGACTAAAACCACCTCCAAAAGACATAACGCGAGAGAAGTAGGGGGCAGCGGTCTCAGGGCACCATTCGGAAATCAAAAAAACATCTGCGTTCATCTGCGAAATCTGTGGATTAATTTCTGCCGGCCGGCTGATAAAGCTCGCCGAACCCAGGTTACATATAGGAATACCCGACCGCTGAGGCTTCCTGTCTTTTTTCAAGAATGGTATTCACGATGCGGTCAAATAATTGCTGGGCTCCGCCATATCCCACGTGCAGGATTCTTTGGCCGCCGACCCGGTCATGAATCGGAAACCCGACCCGAACCAGGGGGACGTTGAGCCGCCGGGCCATAGCGTAACCTTTGCTGTGGCCGATAATCAGATCCGGGTTCAGGTCCTGGGCCGCGTCCTCAATGGCGGTGAAGTCGGCGCCTTCCATTATTTTGACGTCCTTTTCAGACCGACCCGGCACCAGAGCCCGAATTGTCTCGGTCAGAAAACCGCTTTTGCCCCCGGAGGCACACAGAACCGGAATGATCCCGATTTCCGCCAGGAATGAAACTAAGCCCACGACCAGGTCTTCTTCCCCGTAAACGACGGCCCGGGCGTCCATGACGTACTTATGGCCGTCGACATAGGAGTCGATCAGACGCTCTCTTTCAGCCGCGTATTTTTCCGGGGTCGCTTTTCCCGTAATGAGTTCAATGGCCCGAAAAAGCGTGTCGCTCTCATTCACCCCGATGGGCAGACCCAGGCTGTGGCAGGGCCGGCCATGACGTTGACTCAGGAGCTTCCCGGCGCTGTCTTGCCGGGCCAGAATCCTGCCAAATTCCAGGGTGGCGGTCGACTCGCCCATCCGGGCAATATCGGTCACCGGGGTGCCGCCGGCCGGGATGCGGTGGTATTCGGTCCAGGGCGCCCCGTCCAGGGTCTGGGAATAATCTGGCAGCATCACAAATGGAACACCGAAATCGGTTAAGACACCCTTGAGATATCGCAGGTCCGCCGGAGACAACATACCGGGAAGAATATTGATCTGGTCCGTGCCCCGGTCTCGGTTGACGGCCAGGACATTCACCACCGCCTTTACGGCCCCGTGAAAACCATCAATGTGGGTGCCGCGATAACTGGGCGTGGGGACATGGGCGATCGGAGGCACCTCATCCGGATTATTCATGGCCAAATAATTCCTTATGAACCCAGGTACATCGTCGCCAATGGTCTCGCTCAAGCAAGTGGTGGCCACACCGATAAATTCCGGATGGTATTGACGCCTGATATTATCCAGGGCCACCTTGATGTTGGCCCCACCTCCGAAGATGGCCGTCTGCTCGCCGAAATTGGAACACGCCACATCTACCGGCTCCTTGAAATGGCTGATCAGGTAGCGGCGGATATAGGTGGAACAGCCCTGCGAACCGTGGAGCAACGGTATTGACCCCTGAATTCCTTTGAAAGCCAGGGATGCGCCCAGCGGGGTGCAAAGTTTGCAGGCATTTCGGCTGACAACATATTCTTCTGTGATTTCGGAAAGCATCGTCTTACTCCCTGCCGGATGAGGTTACTTTGGGGGGTGTCAACTTCCAGACCGGACTCATCACGGTGCCGTAGACTTCTTGGGCAAAGTTTAACATCCCGACATACCCGGCCAAAGGTATCTTGCGTTCGTGATTGTGATCGCAAAAACCTATCCCCATCTTATAGGCGATGGGCCGTTCCTTGACTCCGCCGATAACCAAATCAGCCTTTTTTTCAATGACATATTTGGAGAGTTCTAGCGGATTGGCATCATCTACGATCACACACCCGTCATCGCACATGTCACGCAAAACTTCATAGTCTTCCTGAGTTCCGGTCTGGGAGCCGGCCAGGACGACGCTCATTCCGATATGCCGCAGGGCTTTGATCAATGAAAAAGCTTTGAAGGCCCCGCCCACATAAATGGCGGCCTTTTTCCCTTTAAGCGATTTCTTGATTTCGGCCAATCTGGGTTGAACCTGGGTGATCTCACAGCGCACCAGTTCTTTGGTCCGGGTCATAATTTCAGGGTTATCGGCAAAATGTCCGGCGACGTCATAGAGCGCCTGGGACACATCTTCGATGCCGAAGTAAGACACCCGGATAAACGGAATGCCGTACTTCTCCTCCATCATCTTAGCCAGATAGGTCATTGAGCCGGAGCACTGGACGACGTTCAAGGCGGCCCCGTGGGAGCGTTTGACGTCAGCCACCCGGCCGTCCCCGGTGATCACGGAGACCACCTGGACACCCATCTTTTGGTAGTAATCCTTAATGATCCAGGCTTCTCCGCCGATGTTGAACTCGCCCAAGATGTTGATGCTCTGGGGGCTGATGGCCTCGGTTGCGCCTGTCCCGACCAGGTTAAACAGGGCCTCGCAAGCGGCTTTGTAACCATCCTTCTTGGTCCCTTTAAAACCCTCGGAGTGGACCGGCAGGACAGGGATACCCTTTTCGGCGCTGACCCGTTTACAGACCGCGTCCACATCATCGCCGATGATGCCGACAATGCAGGTGGCGTAGACAAACGCGGCCTGGGGGGAATGCTTATCGATCAAAGTGGTCAGGGCCTGGTAAAGTTTCTTCTCCCCGCCGAAGATGACGTCCTTTTCCTGCAAATCCGTAGAAAAGCTAAGCCGGTGTAATTGTGGACCTGATGACAGCGCTCCTCTGATATCCCAGGTGTAGGCGGCGCAGCCTATGGGACCGTGAACCAGATGCAGGGCGTCGGCGATAGGGTAAAGCACTACCCTCGAACCGCAGAAGACGCACGCCCTCTGGCTGATGGATCCGGCCAGGCTCTGTTTCTCACAGGTCATGGAAAAAGGTTCGGCGCCCTTTTCGTAGATTTGATTCTCTCGTTCTTTGAGTATCGAAATCGCGGCCATCGTCATGTCCCTTCTTTACATCACCAATTCAAATTCGGTTTCGGTCGAGTCTCTGTCTTGTCGATCCAGGATGGCATCGAGGATCTTTTCCAGCAATCTCATGGCGCCCCGGTATCCGACAGTCGGGAAATAGCTGTGTCCGACGCGGTCCAGGATGGGAAAACCAAACCGGACAAACGGAATATCTTCATCCCGGGCGATATATTTAACATAAGTGTTCCCGATCATCAGATCCACCGGCTCTTGCTTGACCCACTGGTGGAACAGAAACATGTCGCCGGCCTGCCTGACGTTGACCGGATAAGGGGAATCTTTGGTGATTTCCCGGATCCGTTTTTCAAACTTCTTGCCCGGCGTACCGGTGACAATATGGATCGGCCACATATCGATGGAGACCAGAAACGAGGCCAGGGAAATAAGTTGATCCGGATCGCCGACCAGGCCGACCTTCTTGCCGTAAAAATACTGGTGCATGTCCGTGATGATGTCCAGCAGTTGACCACGTTCATTGGTGATCGAATCCGGGACGTACACCCCGGCCACCCGGCGCAGGGTGTCGATGAATATGTCCGTGGCCTGTAACCCGATGGGCAGATCCAGGATCTCGCAGGGGACCTGGCATTTGGTGTCCAGGGTGGTGGCGGCCGGTCCCGAAGCCAGTTGGCCTAGGGCGATCGTGCCCATACTGCTGCCGGTCCGCCGCAAATCGTCCACAC